>NZ_ALVC01000311.1:0-5267 GCF_000293195.2 Sphingomonas sp. LH128 | reverse complement strand
GGCCCCCGCCATGTCCGACTTGGAGAGCTTGAGGAAGCTGAAGGCAGGCTTCTCCGGCGTCTGGGTCGGCTTCTCGATCGGCTGTACCGGTGTCTCGACCGCGACCTTGGGCTGCTGGACCTGATCCTTCTCGACCTTCTCCGCCTTCTTGGCGGGTTCGGGAGACTTGGCGCCGGTATCGGCATCCTCGCCCTCGACATTGAAGGTGACGGGGTTCTTCGCCTTCTCGCGCAGAGGGGCCACCGCCGTCTGATAGATCGCGATCAGCAAGGCGATCACGATGATCGCCGCCGACAGCAGTGAGGATATCAGGCGTTGGCGAGGCGAACCGGATTGGTATCCGCCCCTGTCGGCGTAGGAGGGCATGGCGCGCCTCATTAAGCGAGCCGTGCTCGCGCTGCAATTACGGCTTTGTTGCAGAGTGTCGCAATCTCTGTGGACTGTGGCGCTTTCGCCCACCCCGTCCGGCAAGGCAGCCCTTCGACAAGCTCAGGACTGCCAAGCCTCCCGGCCCTCCCGCATGCGGGAGAGCAGGTCCGACTTGCTCCCCTCCCGCTTGCGGGAGGTGCTGGGGGTGGGCCTTTTATTGATTAGTAACGCCGCGCGACGGCGAACTCCACCGCCTCGGCCATGGCGTTGCGTGCCTCGCCCGCAGGGAAGCCTGCAATCGCGTCGATCGCGCGCTGAGCGTAGAGCCGTGCCCGCTCGCGGGTCGCCTCGACGCAGCCGTGGCGGTTGATCAGTTCGACCGCATGAGCAAGGTCTTCGTCCTCGGTGCGGAAACCGGCGATGGCGTCCTCCCAGAACTTGCGCTCCTCGGCATTGCCCCGCGCGTAGGCGAGGATCACCGGCAGGGTCATCTTGCCCTCGCGGAAATCGTCGCCCTTGTCCTTGCCCGATTCGCCGACGTCCGAATCGTAGTCGATCGCATCGTCGACCAGCTGGAACGCGATGCCCAGGTTGCGGCCATAGGCGTCGAGCGCCATTTCCTCCGCCTCGCTCTTTTCCGCGACGATCGCGGAAATGCGGGTGGCGGCGGCGAAGAGCGCGGCGGTCTTGGAGCCGATGATCTGGAGGTAATGGTCCTCGCTCGTCTCGATCCGGCGCTGCGCAGTCAACTGGTCGACCTCGCCGGCCGCGATGATCGAACTGGCCTTGGAGAAGACCCGCAGAACCTTGAGGCTGCCGTCCTCGACCATCAGTTCGAAGGCCCGGGTGAACAGGAAGTCGCCCACCAGCACCGTCGCCGGATTGCCGAACACGATGTTCGCGGCAGCCTTGCCCCGGCGCATGTCCGAACCGTCGACGACGTCGTCGTGAAGCAGCGTGGCGGTGTGGAGGAATTCCACGGCGGCGGCCAGCTTGTGGTGGCGGTTGCCCTGGTAGCCGCACAGCTCCGCAGCCGCGACCATCAGCATCGGGCGCATGCGCTTGCCGCCGCCCGAGATCAGATGCCCGGCAAGGGCCGGAATAAGGGGAATCTCACTCTGCATGCGGTCGAGAATGACGGCATTGACGCTGTTCATGCCGGACGCGGTCAGCGCCAGCATGGGAGCCAGGGAGGGTTGCTGCCTGCGCGTCTGCAGGGGGACGATATCTGCGCTCATCGCTGCGCGCTTTGGGCTCAAGGCGACCGCAACGCAAGTGCAAACGGTATCAACCGTGGCCGCAACCGGATTGGCAGAAGTGGGAAACCCGTGCTAGCGGGCGCTGCGATGACTCAGCAGACTTCCTCGACCGTCGGCACCGTCGACCCCGTCCTCGCGGGCTTTCGTTCCAGCATCGATAACATCGATGCCGCGCTGATCCACATGCTCGCCGAGCGTTTCCGGATCACCAAGGCCGTGGGCGAATACAAGGCGAAGACCGACCTTCCCGCCTCCGACCCCGGCCGCGAGGAGCGCCAGATCGCCCGCCTGCGCAAGCTGGCCGAGGACGCGCATCTCGACCCCGATTTCGGTGAGAAGTTCATCCGCTTCGTCATCGACGAAGTGATCCGCCACCACGAGCGGGCGAAGAACGAGGGTTAGGTTCCTCCCCGAGCTTGTCTCGGGGAGGTGGCAGCGACGCAGTCGCTGACGGAGGGGCTGCGTCCTCTCCCCCTCCACCACCGACTTCGTCGGCGGCCCCCCTCCCCGAGCAAGCTCGGGGAGGAATTACCGACTTACTCTTCCACCAGACCCTGCAGGCGCGCCATCAGCGTCTGGATCCGCGTCGCCGCCTCGGTGAAGGTCGCGACGTCGTCACGGTTGCCGTTGCCGCGCGCTTCCTTGGCCGATTCGAGGTAACCCTCGAGATCGACTTCCAGTGCGTCGACCAGCATTTCGATCTCGTCCGAAGTCAGCGGGACGTTGATGGGCTTGCTCATGAATGCTCCTGAATTGGCTATGCGGCGCAGATAGCCGCCCTGTCCGCGACCGCAAGCCGTGGCAGGGCCGGTTACCCCGAAAAATGTGCCGGGAAACGTATTACGCCCCAGTCCGCGGCAGCTTCAGTTTCACCAGCAGCCCGCCCAGATCCTCGCTCTCGTCGAGTTCGACGGTGCCGCCGTAAATCTCCACCACATCGCGCACGATCGCAAGCCCCAGGCCGGTGCCGGGCTTTCCGGTATCGAGCCGCGCGCCGCGATCGAAGATGCGGGTGCGCTCGGCCTCGGGGATGCCCATGCCGTCGTCCTCGATCCAGATTTCGCAGAACCGCTCGTTCTTCGCCGCATCGACGGTGACGAAGACGCTGCCGCCGCCGTACTTGGCCGCATTCTCGATCAGGTTGCCGAGCATTTCCTCGAGGTCCTGCTTCTCCATCGCCACGATGGCGTCGTGGTTACCGTCGAGATCGAGGCGGGTCTGGTCGTAGAGCCGCTCGACCGCGCGCATCACCGCCTCGAGGCTCGGCCAGACTTCGGCACGCGACTGGCCGACGGCGCGGCGGCCGACGGCGCGGGCGCGGGCAAGGTGATGATCGACCTGACGGCGCATCACCGCCGCCTCGCGAATCACGGTGTCGGCAAGGTCGGGCGCCTGCGCGGTTGCGGCGTTCATCACCACCGTCAGCGGCGTCTTGAGGGCATGGGCGAGGTTGCCCGCATGGGTGCGCGCCTCCTCCGCCTGCCGCTCGGTATGGGCGAGCAGCGCGTTCAACTCGTTCACCAGCGGCTCGACCTCACGCGGGAGCGGATCGTTGACGCGGCTGGAGCCGGTGGTGCGCAGCTTCTGGATCGCGCGGCGCACATGGCGAAGCGGAAACAGGCCGTACCATGTCTGCATCCCCGCCATCAGCAGCAGGCCGACGCCGAGTGCGACGAAGCTGTAGACCAGGATCGAGCGGATCATCTTGATCTGGTCGTCGAGGTCCTTGCGGCTGGCCGCGACGGTGAACATCCACTTGGCATCGCTGCCCGGCAGGATGATCGAGCGCTCCATCACGCGAAGCGGCTCGCCCTCGAACTGGAAGCTATCGTAGACGTGGGTTTCGGCGTCGAAATGGCCGTCCGGCACGTTCAGGCTGCGATCCCACAGCGAGCGCGAGGGAAAATCCTCGTGCCCCTTGGCGCGAATTTGCCAGTAGAGGCCGGAATTGGGTTCGAGGAACCGCTGGTCGCCCAAGGGACGCAGGAAGAAAACCTCGCCGTCCTGCGAAATCTCGGCCGAGCCGATCATGCCGGTCAGCATATAGCCCAGCTGTTCGTCGAAGTTGCGCGTGACGATGCCGGTGACGGTGTGGTCGAGCGCCAGTCCGCCCGCGAGCAGGAGGAAAGAGATCCACCCCGCCGCGATCAGCATCATGCGCCGCGCGAGCGAGCCGGTACTACCGGCCCGCTTCACGGGCGCCTGAGATGGGGCGGCGTCAGCCGCGGCCGGGTTCGGCGGGATCGTCGAGACTGTATCCAAGGCCGCGGATCGTCGTGATGACATCGGCACCCAGCTTCTTGCGGATGCGCGTGACGAAGACCTCGATCGTGTTCGAATCGCGGTCGAAATCCTGATCGTAGATGTGCTCGATCAGTTCGGTGCGGCTGACCACCTTGCCCTTGTGGTGCATCAGGTAGGACAGCAGCTTGTATTCCTGCGCGGTCAGCTTGACCGGCTCGCCGGACAGCGTGACGCGGCCCGAGCGGGTGTCGAGGCGCACCGGCCCCGCCGTCAGCTCGCTGGAGGTATTGCCCGAGGCGCGGCGGATCAGCGCGCGCAGGCGGGCGATCAGCTCCTCGGTCTGGAACGGCTTGGCCAGATAGTCGTCGGCGCCGGCATCGAGGCCCGCGACCTTGTCCGACCAACTGTCGCGCGCGGTCAGCACCAGCACCGGGAACGTGCGGCCCTCGCGGCGCCACATGCCCAGCACGGTCAACCCGTCGATCTCGGGCAGGCCGAGGTCGAGGATCACCGCGTCGTAGTCTTCGGTGGAGCCGAGGAAATGCCCATCCTCGCCATCGGCGGAGAGGTCCACGGCATAGCCGTTCTGCTCCAGCGTGGTCTTGAGCTGGTTGCCCAGGGTGGGCTCATCCTCGACGATCAGGATGCGCAATGTACCGTCCTCCTAACATGAACGAGGTTGAGATGGGCCGAAAGGGTGAAACGGTCAAGCAACAGGGCGTCGCTAAGTTCCCTGCCCGTTCCCGTACGAGCGCTCTAGCGCGACTGGCCGATGATGCGCCCCGTCCGGGCATCCACATCGACGAAATAGACCTTCCCGTTCTTGATGAACTTGAGGCGATAGGTCATCGCCGCCGGGTCGTACTCCGGCCCGATGTACTGCATTCCCGACATGCGGGGCAGCACTTCGCGCTCGATCTCGCGCGGGGGCAGCACGTTGCCGGCGCGGCGCTCACGCCGCAGTTCGCCTTGCTCGCCGCCGGAAGCATGCGCCACCGGAACAATCAGGGCGGGAAGCACGGCCAGCGCCGCAAGGAGGGTCGAAATCCTTTTCATCACGGCTTCGGTGCCTAAAGTTGAAGGCTTGAACAAGTCCTGAATGTGGCGGGAAGGTGGCAGACAGGTTTCCGGTGTGGCCGATGGGCAACGCAAACCTGATGCTCCCTGTCGCGCAGCGATGGGGAGGTGGCAGCCCGCAGGGCTGACGGAGGGGTTCCTCCCCCTCCACCACTCGCTACGCGAGCGGTCCCCCTCCCCATTGCTTCGCAACAGGGAGGATACACAAGATGTGCAACGGGGCGCTTACGGCTCGCCCGCTTTCCTACAGACCGCCCGCTCCGATAGATTACTCCCACGTCCCGCCCGAACCTCCACGGCCGCACAAGGTTACACCGC
>NZ_ALVC01000310.1:0-83775 GCF_000293195.2 Sphingomonas sp. LH128 | reverse complement strand
CCGTTGATGAGGCAGCCCTCGATCTTCGTGGTGAGCAGGCGCCCGTTCTGGAAGACGCTGCGTGCAGGGCCTGTCACGCGCAGCACGACCGGAAGCGGGTCGGACTGGCTGTTGACGCCGGCACTGGCATCGACGCCGACGATCACCTTGGCGGATGCGAAGCTGTTGGGCGGCAGGTAATTGACGCTGTCGGTATAGACCGTGTTGCCCTTGGCGACGCGCGAGGCATTGCCGGTCTCGGTGGTCTGGAAGTTCACCATCTTGACCTCCGCGCCGCCCATCGGCGCGCCGGCGGGCCCGGCCGCCCCCGGCGTGCCATCGGGCCGCCGATAGGCCTGGGTCCCGCCCGGACCGTAAAGCGCGGCTGGACCTGGTTGGGGCGGCGGTGCCGCCCGCTGCTGGGCCGCCTCGCGCTTGAGCCGTTCGTTCTCGGCCTGGTAGGCGGAGAAGACCCGCTGGCCGTCGGCCTGAAGGGCCTGGTTCTGCCCCTTCAGCGCCTCGACCTGGGCTGCCAGCGCGTCGACGCGGTTTTGCTGCGCATTCACCGACTTCAGCTGGTTTTCCATCGACTGGAACTGGTTCTCGGACATTCCCATCCACTCCTGTTGGGAGAGGTTGCGGTTCACCAGATCCTTGGTCGACACCTCGACCTTTTCGCCGTCGTCCTCTTCAGCCGCGTCCTTGTCGTTGCCCCCGAAGATCCAGAAGGACGAGAGCACCAGCCCCGCGCCGGCAACGCCCGCGAGCAACAACCGCTGCTTCTTGCGGGTCGCCTCGTTGCTGCCGATTTCACCGGTTACCGGAGAAACATTCTCTGTTTCTTCATCGGGACCGTCCAGGGTGCGACGGGTGCGCGAGAAAATGTCCGCGAGTGCCATATGACTACCTCCCGATCTGCGAGACGAGATAGGCCGTGGTGACCTTGCCTGGCGCGAGCGTCGGCTCGGCGATGGAGACGGCGAGCGCGCTGCGCGGCGCGACCGCGCCTTCGTTGAGAGCGATCGGCGCGTTGCTCATATTCTCGATGCGCAGAACCTTGCCGGTAAGCTCCTGCCCCCGATATTCCGCGATCATCTGGACTTTGAGCCCGCCGACGAAGACCGGGCGCAAAGTGCGCTGCCGCATCTCGTAGCCATCGACGATGCTGTTGGAATACATCGCCTGAACGAGTTCGACGGCTGCATCCTGCGGGCCGGCCTTGACCGTGGTGGCGACCGCCTCAGCCGAACGATCTTTCGCGATCGCCGGGTTGGAAACGAAGACCTGCGCCGCCTGCTCGCCGCCGATGCGGCAAACGAACTTGTAGACATAGCCGCGCTTGGTCGTGCCGAAGAAGGAGAGGGCGGGCCGCCCGAAACCCTCGGGTACCGACAGATAGATGTCCCCGCGCACCGGTTCGTTGACGACGCTGAAATCGTCCGTCGGATTGCCGGTGGAGATCTTCGAGACGCTGGCGAACTCGTCCTCGACGAGGCTGATGCGGGTCAGGTCCTTGGCCGACGCCTGGCAGTCGACCTGGCTGCTGTCGGACGCCATGATCGTCTGGTCCGCCCAGGCGGGCTCGGCGACCAGGAGCAGACCCACCGCGACCAGTCCCGCGCCCATGAAACGGCTCGCGTGGCAATAATATCGGGAGCACAAGGCTGCGCCGGCAGCCGTGCTGCCGATGGCGATAGCACTCATCATTGATCTCCTTCCTCGGCTTTGGACACCATCCCGAAGCCGACGAGCTGCAGCGAGACGCCCGAATATTTCCATTTGAAGCGGAAGGTCCGGCGGTCCTTGGAGATGACCTTGCTGCCTACGATCGTGTGCAGGTCGCCCGTCACGTCCGAGGTCAGATTGTCCGGATCGAGCTTCATCGATTGGATCGCGAAGAACTGCGCGATCGAGGATCCGCGCTGCTCGTTGACGATTTTGAGAAGGTCCGCCTTGAGCCGCCCCTGTGCGCTTGGCGCCGTGATATCGAGAACCGACTTCATCCAGTATTCCAGGTTGCTCGGCGACCGATCGAGGGTCAGCACCGCGGCGTCGCGTGTGACCATCTCCAGATACTCGCGGCTGACCCCGGCGCTGCTGACTGTGAGCGGCGACCGCAGGATCGGCTGCAGGACGATCTCCCGATCGCGGGTCGCAACCATCAGGAAGAGGATGGCGGTCAGCGCTGCGAGCACGCCGGCAATGGCGACGAGGATGTTGCGCTGCTTGAGAACGCGCTGGCTTTGCGCGTGGCTGTTGGCGATCTCCATGTCAGCCGGCCATCAGTCGAAGGTAGGAGGGCGGTGTCGCCTTCATGCCGGTGAACCCGGCCGGAAGGTGCCAATAGGCCATGTGCAGCAGCCAGGATGCCGCCCGTCCCGCCTTAGCGCGCTTCAAGCCCCACCAGCCTGCTCCAGCGAGCAAAATGCCGATAAGGATATGCTGAGACAGGATCCCCCAGGTGAACGGAATCACCATCGCGAGGAACTCATCCAGGGTCCACAGCCCGATCAGTTCTGGATCATCCAGATGAGTTGGAATGACATATTTGTCCGCAGACATCGCACCACCCTCCATTTGGACCGTCGGCGCTGCTACGCCGCCGGCCCGAACCCACGTCAGATCGTTGCGGTGACGGTCGAGGTGACGATCGGCACGCCGGTGCCGGCGCCCACGCCGACACCCACCGGGATGGCGATCTGACCCATCGAGAAGCGGCCCGAGGCGAGCGCGACCACGCCGCCGGCGAGGCTGAGCACGGTGATGATCTTGCCGCCCGATCCCTCGAGGAAGTCGGTGAACTTGGTGAGCGCGGTGTCGAAGGTGGTGTCGGCGCCGGCGAAGGCCGGTCCGGCGAACATGAGCAGCGCGAAGGCCAGCGCCGCGATCACGAGGATCGCAAGCTCTACCCGCCCGCCATGCTTCAGTACCTGTTGCATGAGCATTTCCTTCCGATTGAGACGCGGCGGTTCCGCGCCCAATCGAAGGCTGTCCCCTCGCTCGCCGGCCGAGCAACCTTCCCCGGCTCGGCGCGTTGCGGGGGACATGAATTTTTCTTCCAGCCCGAGTCGCTTGGCGCTGCGCGCGAACCGCTCCGGTACGCGCTGCGAGCCGGGGTGGCCCGCTGTGCAGACCGGGACGGTCACCAGCGCGCGCCACGCTGGCCCGAAATCCGAGCCACCCGCGCGACTCGCGAAAATTTGCGATAAGATTGGTTAACGGTTAGGTTCTACCGTGGAATCGGCAGGAGCTTCGTGCCGCGTAGCAAGGACGCGGGATCCGGCACTCCAGGGGGGTCGAGTGGGGCAGGGTTACAAAACGTCACAGGGACAGGACGCGGCGGGAGTGGGTTTCCCCCGACAGGTCAGCATCGATATTTCCGAGCACTTCTTCCGCCTCACCACCGAAAGCGTGCGGCTGCGATCGAACGAAACCCATTCTTACCAGACGCTCGCGACGCTGGTGAATGCGCGCGCCGCCTCCGCCGCGGCCATGGATCATGATTCCGATGTGCTTCGCTCGCATCTGGACAAGATCCCCACCGAAGGCGGCATTCGTATCAAACTGCGCGTTACCGCGAGCAGCGCCGAGAACCTCAGCGAGGCCCAGCATATTCTGGCCAGGCAACTCGGGCAGGGCATGTCCGCCGGCGACATGCTGTCGCTTCTCCTGTTCGACTATATCGTCGAGCAGAAGGCGAAGGCCGTCGTGGCGAAGCTGCGCGAACAGGGGCTCGATTTACCGCCTGCCAAGCCCGCCGGAAAAATTGCGAGCGATTCGCAACAGACAAGTCCATCCGTTCCAATGGCTTAGACGATACCTATAAAGAAATTCAGGTCAGAGGTTGTTGCAAAGCGTTTCCCGCTGTGATTTGGTGCTCTTACGGAGCAGGATCAGGGGGCCGGTTCATGACATCCCTTGCCAGCAGCGGGGCACCTTCCTCGACGGACGAAAGCAAGTCCGCTGAAGAGAGCGCTGCGATCCCCTTCAGGGACTATATTCCTTACATTCTTCAAGCGATGTCGGATCAAAATGTGAGCGTGCGGAAACTGGCGCTCAAGACCGGCATCAGACGTAACCGCCTGTCTAATCTTCTGCGGCCCACCGCCGATCCTTCCACCCGCGAGAGCATGACGCTCGTCGAGTTCCAGACGATCCTTCATGTCCTTCAAATCGGGTTCATCCAGGCCGTTCTCGGTGTCGAAACTCTTCGCGACCTGGATCTTCTCCATGACGGCCGATTCTCGACGATGATGCAGATGATTTCCGAGGTGTTCGCGAGCCTACCGCTCTCGCTTGTCCATGCGCTCAACGAAGTGGAAGGCATGGATGGCACCGAGATCCGCCGCGAATGGGCAGGCCCCTTGCGCGACGGCGTCGTTGACCGGGTGGTACGCGAGGTCATAGCGATCATCGAGCGGCGCGCCCGCATGGAGCAGAGCTTCCGCCTGGATTGACCGTCGGACGCCGTCCGTGCGGTTCGCACTGGCGTCCGTTGCCTCGGGTCTCAGAAGCGCGAAACGATCGCGCTGCGTCCATTGAAACGCGGAGATGTTGGAGCGGGCGGCAACGATGGGCCGGTGACACTGGCGGTCCGCGTGAAACCGCTCAGGCGCCGCCAGTTGAGGAGGATATCGTCGACATAGGCCTGGGTCTCGGCGATCCGCGGCACCTGGCCGCCCCGCACCCGTCCCGGCCCGGCATTATAGGCCGCCAACGCCAGATGGACCTGGCCGAAGCGATCGAGCTGGCTGCGCAGATAGCGCGCGCCGCCGTGCAGATTCTGCTCGATATCGTAGCGATCCACGCCCAGCCCCGCAGCCGTGCCGGGCATGAGCTGGGTCAATCCATAGGCATTTTTCGGCGAGACGGCCCGGTCATTGTAGCGGCTTTCACGGATGATCATGGCGTCGAAAAGGCCGACCGGGATGCCATATTGGCACGCGATCGCGCTCATCATCCCGTAATAGCCCGCCCGCCGGATCTCCGCCTGGGCGCTGAGAAAACCGGCCGGCCGATAGCCTCCGGCATAGCATCCTGGCGTGTATCGGGTTGCGGCGCTGGCAAAGGCCAGTCCGCCGCGCATCCACGCCGGAACGCGTATCGCCTCCAGCGTCGGCGCGGCAAAAACGCCGGGCGCGGCCGCAACCGGGGGCGCAGCACCGGCAGCGGCCAGGTCGACCGGCGAGGCCTCGCCGGGGACCGCTTGCCCGTAGGTCTGCGCCATCTGAAACTGCACCCATTTGCGGCTGAGATCATGAACGCTGAACGACGCTGGAAGCGCGGCAGGACTTGCCTCGGCGAGCGGGGCTCCTTCGTCCACCGCGGGCGTGTCCGGGCGGTCTGTGCCATCTGCGCCCGCAGCGGCCGGCAGGCGTGGCGGCGCCGGCACGCCCATCGTGATGAGCTGAACGGTACGCGGCGAACCTTGCGGGCTGGCGGCGGCAAGCGGGGCTGCGAGGGTGATGGTGAGCAGCGGTGCAGCAAGGAGCGCGGTCTTCATAAAACCTCCCGAAACCTGTCCTTGCCCGAGTGGAGGTGAACCCAAATCCCGTTGTCAATCCCGCGGCGCCTAGTCAGACTTTGCCCATTGCGCTCCAAAAGGGCTCCTCCATGTGGCTGATCGACCGGCAAGGCGACGGACAAAAAGGTCGTCGCATCCCCCTTCCCGACCTCGTGCGGTCCGCACTGGTGCGCTGGTATATGGGCGAAGGCTCGCGCGGCGATGAAGAGGCGGGGATCGCGCTTGTCCAGCAAGCACGGATCGGCGCCAAGTGGATCGCATGCGACTGCCTGGGTCCCGACACCCGGCCGCCGGTCCTGACCCCCGCCTTCCTGTCGGAAGCTGAAACCTATTATCTGCGGCGCCTGACGGGCGCCGACCGGCCCGAGCATCGTCCCCAATGCCCCTTCTTTCGCGAGCAGGCGACCAATCGCATTTCGGAGATCCGTACACCCCATTCGCCGGCCGATCCCCCGGAAGGTTATTTCGAAGTGCTGCGGCCAGCCCCTGAGAAGCTCGCGCAAAAGCCGCAGGCCGACAGTATCGACGACAGGACGCGAAATGCGACGGTGCCGCGTCTCGCCCGCCTTCTTTGGCGTCTTATGACCCTGGCCGGTGTCCATCGCACGCCGCCGCTTGGCGCGGAGCCCCCTGAACGCTCCATTGCGCAAGAATTCAGGGCCTTGAGCGCGGCGGCCGCGCGGATCGAGCTTGCACCCGGCATCGAGCTCGGCCGCGCCTTATGGACACACGCCCGTCCCTTTCACAGCAATCGCGTCTTCGCAGGCCTGCGCGCGCTATCCCATCAGTGGCCACCGGGTCACGCACCGCAGGCGTTCCTCGCGCTCTACGCAACAGCGGTGCAGGGTGCGACCATCCATGTCGCGGGCGCCGAGCCGCTGGTGCTCGCCAATCGGGTGCAGTCCCCATCGATCCGCGGCAACCCGATCAAAGGTCCTTACCTGGTGCTGGTCGTGGTCGGCGAATATCCCGAGGCCGACGGCTATGCGGCGCTGCGCGCCTATGCGCAGCCCATCCTCTCAGGCCAGCGTTTCGTGCCGGTTGCCTCCGAATTCGAGCGATCTCTTTATCGCGGCCTGCTCGACGCGCGACGCGCGCTCGATCGCCTCGGTATCGACCTGGTGATCGAAAAGCCGCTCTTCGACCAGTTGACCCCGCAAGGCCCCTGTCGGCCCGACTTCCTGCTTGAAGCGCAATCGAGGGAGACCGGCGAGGTCCGGCAGCTGGTCGTTGCGGCGCAGAGCGCGCTCGGCGAGAACTATCTGGCGGTGAGAGCCGCCATCCATCCGCGCCTGGAGACGATCGCGCCGCTGATTAGCCTCGGGCCTGACGCGCTCGAACGCGGCGCCGTACCGGATATCGTGCGAACCGCCTTAGGCCTGTGAGCCCGGCGCATTAGACAATTGTGATGCGGCAAGCGCGCCCCTCTGCTCAGGACCAGCGGAGCGTCGCGGCAAACCATGCCACGATGCACAAGGTGACCGGCGTCGACAGCAAATAGAGTTTCTGCCAGCGCCACCAGGTCCGCGGCAGGAACAATGCCGCTCCGCGTACACCGTGGATCTGGCGCCAGGCACGCTCCTGAACCAGCTGTCCGAGAAGCACGGCGACCGACAGCGAAACCGCGAGCGCGCAGCACAGGCCGACGCCAACGTAAATCGCAAGCCAATTGGCAATTTCCATCTGCGTCAACTGCGCCATGATTCTCTATGTCTTTCTTGCCATGTCCAGTACGCGCTTGAGACGACACCTGTTCCCGCGCGTTCGACACTTCCTAGCAGAAGCATATTGGCAAATGGTTTAGCTCCAAAATGGTCTTAATTCAGCCTGTTGAACCCGCTCATTCTTTGCCCATCTTGCCCCGAGGGTGAATGAAGGCCGCACGGGGTGCCTGAAGCGTCGCGGGTTCGTGCGGAATCCCACGAAAGGCAACGGTTCAAGGGCGAAGAAGGCTGTGCTGGCTACGGTATTGGTGATCGTCTTCCAGGGGACGGAAAAGGTGGGCATCTATGACGATCAGCCAGCGGCCAGCGCGGCCTTGTGGAGCTTCGTCGACGCGCATTGGGACGAGGCGCACCATGGTCCCGCGCCAGATACGAGGAGCGAGGCGCAACTGAACCTCTTCTTTGCCGAAGAGGGCGACAGCTATGTCATTGCGGAGGCGGATCTGGGCGACGCAGCGCAAGCGCTCGGCTCGCCGCTATAAGCAAGTTGGATCCAACGATCTCGAAGGCTGTGTGATGTTTTATACATCATAAGTGCTACTTCACATCTGAAAAAGAGATTGTATATCCGTTGTGGCTGTTCATTTGCTGTCAGCCCGCTTTCGAACTTTGCCGCTATCGGCCAGCAGCGAGAATGACCGTGCCTGACTTCATCCGAACGCCGTTCGGTCCCCGCGATCGTCCGGCCCGCACGCTGGACCGCTGATGCCAAAACGGAGAGACTGCGCTCTGCCCGAAACGCTGGGTGCCGCCGCGCTGCGGGGCCTGCGCGGCCGCTGTCCGCGCTGCGGCGACGCGCGGTTATTCCACCGGTTTCTTAAACCTGTGGCCGTCTGCGCACGCTGCGGCCAGGACTGGAGCCATCAACGCGCGGACGACTTCCCGGCCTATGTGGCGATCATCGTGACCGGTCACCTCATGGCGCCCCTCATCATCGCGCTGGCCCGCGATTTCGCGCTCTCGGTCACCGCCATGATGGCAATCATCGTACCGCTGGCGCTTGTTCTGCTCCTTGGCCTGTTGCAGCCCGCCAAAGGCGCGATCATCGCGTTGCAATGGTGGTGGGGCATGCATGGGTTCGTAAGGGAGCGTCCTGAACCGTCCGCCAAGTCCGGGGATGGCCTGCCTTGAACGGAATGAAGCACGCATCCCGGCCCTCCCCCCGCTAATTGCAGAGCAAGTTGATCGCTGATGGGCGCACGAGGGAGCGTCCGACGGAGGCAGGCCTACGCGTTAATACCGTCGTGTGAACGCATCATGGCGCGTTTGTAGGCATCGCGGCCGGTGGTGCGAGCCAGGTAAGCTTGTTCGGCTTCGCCCAGCGTGATGCCACAATTGCGTTGGCCCAGGTTCAGCGCGTAGCTCACCGAGATGTCGGCAGCAGTAAACTCCTCGCCCGCGAGATAAGGTGAACTCGCTAGGCGTTGGTTGACCAGCTTCAGCCGCTTCTGGAACGCCCCTAGGCACCACGTCGCACCCCAGTTCTTGCGTTCGGCCTCGGGCGCCAGGAAGCGGCTGACGACGACGGGCATCATCAAGGTAGCGAGGCCGGCCTCGCCCAGGTGTAGAAACTGCTGATAGGCGGCGAAATTCGGATCGTGCGGATCTGGCGCGAGCGGCGTCGGCCCGTAGCGGGCCATGAGATACGCCATGATCGCGATTGACTCGACCATGACGACGTCGCCGTCCTGGATCGCCGGGATGTAATCGGCCGGATTGACCACGAGGAACTCGGGATCCCGCTCGGGGGCCAGCATGTCAACCTGCCGGATGCGGTAAGGAAGGCCCATCTCTTCGAGCAGCCAGACGACCCGGATCGATCGCGATGTCTGTCCACCCCACACGGTAATCATCCGCCGATCCTCCCGCGTTTCCCTGACGCTCCACATTCGCGCACCTTACATGGTCCCGCCAGCGCATGCATGCGCGAAGCATAACATCAGCGGGGTGGTTTACCGACAACTGGCCCACCCGTTAATGGGAAGGCAGCGAACTTCTCACGTCCGACGGCAACAGTGCGGGCCGAACGGCATCAAAGCGGCAGAGAGACCTCGAAGACACTCCCCTCCCCTGGCGCGCTGCACTTGAGCATGATCGTGCCGCCGTGCAGCTCGACCAGCTGCTTGACGAGCGCCAGCCCGATCCCAAGTCCTTCCTGCGTGCGCTGGTTGGACCCGTCGATCTGGGCAAACAGATCGAAGATCCGGGCCTGCATCTCGGCCGGGATACCGACGCCCGTATCAGCAACCTCGATGCGGACCTGATCCTCCTCGCGCCTCGCGGAGAGGCGAATTTCTCCGCCCGCAGGCGTGTATTTGGCGGCGTTGGTGAGGAGATTGCCGACGACCTGCGCAAGCCGGGCATGATCGGCCTCCAGCCAGATCGGCTCAGGCGCGACATCCTGGATCAGCTCATGGCTGGCCGCATCGATATGATGGCGTGATCCTTCGACGGCAAATGTCAGCAGATCCTGGAGCAAAAGATGCTCCTTCTTGAGCGCGATCTTGCCTTGGTCGATGCGTGCGATGTCGAGCAGGTCCTCGACCAGGCTGCCGAGATGCCGCACATATTTGCTCATTTGCCCGCGCACCATCGTGGCTGTCTCGGGATCGGGCCTGCGTTCCATCAGGTGCAGCCCCGCCCCCATCGCCATGATGGGATTGCGCAATTCATGGGCGAGAACCGCCAGAAACTCATTCTTGCGGCGATCTGCGGTCTGCAGCACGCCGGTCAGCTCCTCAAGCGCATCACGCTGCGCCCCGATCTTCTGGCGCTGACGATAGAGGTCGAAGAAAATCCGGGCCTTGGAGCGAAGGATATCGGCCTCGATCGGCTTCTGGAGAAAGTCCACCGCCCCCGCCTCATAGCCCCGGAAGCGGCGTTGCTGGTCGGCGCTGCCGGCCGTCAGGAAGATGATCGGAACATCGCGCGCCCGCTCGCTTGCGCGCATGAATTCGGCAAGCTCGAAGCCGTCCATGCCGGGCATCTGTACGTCGAGCAGGGCGAGCGCCACATCATGCTGGAGGAGAAGCTCGAGCGCCTCCTCCCCGGATCGGGCCTTGAGGATCGACACACCCTGGTCGCCCAGCAGCGCCTCGAGCGCCAGAAGATTTTCTTCCAGGTCGTCGACCAGAAGGCAGTTGGGCAGAGGGTTCGCACTCGTCATGGTGCCACCAAGGTCTGAAGGTAAGCGAGGATGCCGCGCACATCCTGAGCCCGCGCTTGGGGCCACGCCGCAAGCGCGGCGGCCGGCATGGTGGAACTCGAGGCACTCGTCGGTTCTTCGACAAGGGTCAGACCGCCCGCCTCCCCGACGGCTCGCAGGCCCGCGGCGCCATCCTCGTTGGCACCGGTCAGCACGATACCGACGAGATCGGGGCCGAAGGCGTCGGCTGCGGTCTCGAAGAGGACGTCGATCGCTGGCCGAGAATGATGAACCGGCTCGTCCATCGCCAGCGCGACGCGCCCATCCTGTTCGATGAGCAGATGATAGTCGGCCGGCGCGAAATAGACCGTGCCTGGAACGGGGCTCTCCTTGTCTTCCGCCTCCTTGACCGTCAGCCGGCAGCGATCCGCGAAAAGGGCAGTCAGGGCGTTGGTGCGATCTGGCGGGATATGCACGACGATAAAGATCGGGACCGGAAAAGTCGGCGGGAGCGCGGGCAGGATTTCCAGCAGCACCTGCACCGCCCCGGCCGAGGCGCCGATGACGACCGCCCTGATCGGATCGCGGCTCATCCTTCCACCTTCTGATAGATTTTCTCTGGGGTGTTGAAATTGGCGAAGGCCGCCGCGTGCCGGGAAAAGCGCAGGCTCTCCTTCGAGCCGAGCCCCAGAAATCCCTTGCGGGCGAGGGAATCGCGGAACAGTCCGATGGCGCGATCCTGGAGTTCGCGATCGAAATAGATGAGCACGTTGCGGCACGAGATGAGATGCATCTCGGCGAACACCGCGTCGGTCACCAGGCTATGGTCGGAAAAGACGACCTGGCTCCTGAGCGTCTTGTCGAACACGGCATGCCCGTAATCAGCCGTATAATAGTCCGACAGCGACGAGCGCGCGCCCGACTTCTGGTGATTGGCCGTATATTTCTGCATCTGGTCGAGTGGATAGATCCCCGCCTGCGCCGCCCGTAAGGCATCGGGATTGATATCGGTAGCATAGAAGATCGTCCGCGCGCCGAGCCCCTCCTCGCGGAAGAGGATGGAAAGCGAATAGAGCTCCTCGCCATTGCTGCAGCCCGCCACCCAGACCTTGAGCGAGGGATAGGTCCTAAGGTGCGGGATGACGCGTTCGCGCAGCGCCTTATAATAGGCCGGGTCGCGAAACATCTCGCTGACCTGGACGGTGAGGTAATTGAGCAGGCGCGGTAGCGTCTGTTCATCATGGAGCAGGCTTTCCTGCATCGCCGAAAAACTCGCAAAGCCCAACTGGCTCCGCGCCTGCACCAGGCGCCGCTTGATCGAGGCGCGCGCATAGGGGCGAAAATCATAATGATAGCGCTGGTAGAGCGCCTCCAGCAGGAGGCCGATCTCCAAATCCTCGAGGCTGCCTGTCACCAAGGCCTCCTCATCGGGGCATCCAGACGCGCACCAGCGACAGGAGTTTGTCGACGTCGATGGGCTTGGCCATATAGTCGTTGGCGCCCGCTTCCAGGCAGCGCTGCTGATCGTCCGGCATGGCCTGAGCCGTCAGCATCACGATCGGCAGCTTGGCCCAGCGCGCATCGGCCCGGATCGCACGCGTCGCGGTCAGCCCGTCCATGACCGGCATCATGACGTCCATGAGCACAAGGTCGACGGCCTTTTTCGGATCGTCGCCGGCCTGGGCGAGCGCATCGATCGCCTCCTGCCCGTTGCGGGCGATCTGAACGATCGCGCCGCGCGGCTCGAGCACGCTCGACAGGGAATAGACGTTGCGCACGTCGTCCTCGACGATGAGGATGCGCCGACCTTCGAGCGCGGCGTCGCGGTGACGCGCCTTCTCGATCATGCGCCGCCGCTCGGGCGGCAGCTCGGAGACGACCTGGTGGAGGAACAGGGACACCTCGTCGAGCAACCGCTCAGGGGATTTTGCGCCCTTGATGATGATCGAGCTCGAATAGCGCCGGAGCCGCTGCTCGTCGTCGGCGGACAGGTCGTGCCCGGTGTAGACGATGACCGGCGGGAAGCCGTGATCTCCCTCCTGGCTGAGTGTTTCCAAAAGATCGAACCCAGAGGTATCCGGCAGGGTCAGGTCGAGCACCATGCAATCGAACGTCTCGCGCCGCAGCTGTTCCAGGCATTCGGCAGCCGTGCCCACGCCGATCGTCTCGACATCCTCCGAGCCCAAAAGCTTGCCCACCGCGTCGCGCTGGACCGCATCGTCCTCCACGATGAGGACCCGGCGCATGCGCGAGGAGAGCTTCGCCTGCAGGCCCTCGAGCACCTGGGCGAGCTCTTCGCGCTTGACCGGCTTGATGTGGTAGCCGACCGCGCCGAGCGACAGGGCGGTCTGGCTCTGATCGGCCGCCGAAATTACATGGATCGGAATATGGCGCGTTTCATCGTCATGCTTCAGCCGGTCAAGGACGGTAAGCCCGGACTGGTCCGGCAGACCCAGGTCGAGAACGATCGCGCTCGGCTTGAACTCGTGAGCATGTTTGATCGCGTCTTCCGCATTGCCGGCGATGACGCACTGGAAGCCGAGTTCGCGCGAAAGCTCGCAGACGATCTGTGCGAACACCGCATCATCTTCGATGACGAGCAGGACCCGGTTGCCCTCGGTCAGGCTCGCGCGGTCGTCTTCCAGGCTCCATGCCGATGGCGCGGGCGCCGGACGCAGGGGGATGGCGGGCGCCGCCGCGACGGGCGCGGGACCCGGGTCAAAACGCCGCCGGGTCGGCTGGGCGACGGTCTCATAGGCCAGTGGAATGGTGAGCGTGAAGGTGCTGCCTTCGCCAGGGCGGCTCTCCAGCGCAATCCGGGCGCCGAGCAGGCGCGCAAGCTCGCGAGAGATGGAAAGGCCAAGGCCCGTCCCGCCGAATTTCCGGCTGATCGTCGCGTCGGCCTGGTGGAAGGCCTCGAAGATCGAGGCCTGCTGCTCGGGCGAAATGCCGATGCCCGTGTCGCGGACGGCGAAGCGAATGGACGCATCATCCACGCGCTCAATGGCAAGGCTCACCTGTCCGCGCTCGGTGAACTTGAAGGCATTGGACAGGAGATTCTTGAGGATCTGCTCGAGCCGCATCCGGTCGCTCTCGATCGTGCGGGCACAGTCATCGGAAAGGCTGATGTCGAAACCAAGGCCCTTCTTCTCGGCAAGCGGGTCGAAGGTCCGCCGCAGGTCGCCCGTCAGCCGCTGCAGCGCGACGGTCTCGGGACGGATCTCGATGTGCCCGGCCTCGATCTTGGAGAGATCGAGAATGTCGTTGATGAGGGTCAGCAGGTCATTGCCAGACGACTCGATCGTATTGGCATATTTGATCTGCTCGTCGGAGAGATTGCCCTGCGGATTGTCTCCCAGCAGCTTGGAGAGGATCAGCAGCGAATTGAGCGGTGTGCGCAGTTCGTGGCTCATGTTTGCCAGGAAGTCCGACTTATACTGGCTGGCTTGCTCAAGTTCATGTGCCTTGGCGCCCAGCGCCGCGCCGGCTCGCTCCAGTTCGTCCCGCTGGGTTTCCAGCGTCTGTGCCTGTTCTTCAAGCTGGCTGTTGGTCTGTTCGAGTTCGACCTGCTGCTGTTCCAAACGAACCTGGGATTCCCGTAGCGCCCGGCCCTGCTCTTCGAGCTCTTCGTTGGAGACGCGCAGTTCCTCGCTCTGGGCCTGAAGCTCGCCGGCCTGGCGCTGCGTTTCCTCGAGCGCATCCTGGAGCCGGGCCCGGAAGCGCGCCGAGCGCAGGGCAATGCCGATCGCCGGCGAGACACGCTCCAGGAGATCGAGCACCAAGGGATCGACCGGCTTGAAGAAGCCAAGCTCCAGCACCGCATTGACCTGGGTGTCCGCCTTGGCCGGCACGATGACCAGATGGCGCGGCTTGTCGCGACCGAAAGCCGAGCCGATCGTCAGATAGCCCTCCGGCACGTCTTCCAGGACCAGCGCCTTCCCGTCGACCGCCACCTTGCCCAGCAAGCCCTCCTTGAGGTTGAAGGAGGAGGGCATATTGGCGTCGGCCGGAACCCCGACCACGGCCGCCCGCCGGAAGTGGCCGCTTTCGCCCTTGAACAGGGCGCCCCCCGAAAGGCCGGTATGCTCGGCCAGGAACGCCAATATGTCCTCGCCAAGCTGTTCGACGGACTTGTCCCCGCGCATCGCCTCGGAGAGGCCGACTTCGCCAGACTGCAGCCATTCCTGCCGTGCGCGCGCCCGTCCATTTCGGAGTAGCAGCACGAAGATAGCAATGGTGAGGGCGGAACCCAGAAGGCCCGAAACAACGCCGCTGGTGATGGCGGCACGCGCCGCATCGGCCATGTCGCCCATACGCTCTTCCCGCAGCCGCACCTCCTCGCGGGCCATGCCATCAAGCTGGGCGCGGATAGCGTCCATCTCGCCCTTGCCGCGGTCGCTTGTCACGATCCCCATGGCGGCGGTCAGACCCTGAGCGCGCCGCAACTCGATCGTCTCTCGCAGTTCAGCCAGCTTGGCATCGATATGGCGGTTGAGCGGTCCCAGGCTCGCTTGCTGCACCGGATTGTCGGCGGTCAGCGTCTTCAGCGCCGCGAGCCGCGCGGGCAAGGCGGCAACTGCGGTCCGATAGGGCTCGAGATAGGCGTTGGTTCCGGTCAGCAGATAGCCGCGCTGGCCCGTCTCCGCGTCTTTGGCGGTGGAAAGAACATCGTCGAGAGCGATCAGCACTTCGTGGGTATGGCGAATGGCCTTGTCGGCGTCGCGCAGCGCCTGGATATTCGAATAGGCAAGCCATGTACTGATCAGGAAGAAGGCCAGCCCCAAGACCAGACCGACAATGAGCCCGTTATTCTGCCGCTGCGGCGTGCCAACGACCGTGCTCTTACTCTCCAACATTTCCGCCAATCCCGTATCCTGTCCCGACCGCGCCAAAGGTGGCTGTCATACCCTTTTTTCCTGCCTGTGAAAGGATTTGGCGAGTTTACTCCGTGCGGCCGTCAGCGGCTCCGCGCGAGGCTTGACCACCCGGACGATCTTGTTTCGGCCCGTCGATCCGCGCAGCAATTCAAGTTCAGAAACTGGTTCACCGAGCGCTGCTGCCAAAAGCCTGAGCACGGCCTCGTTGGCCTTGCCACCTTCAGGCGTCGCTGTCGCCCGGACCTGCAAGATGCCCTCTCCGGTCGGCAGGATGATGGCATCGGCGGAGGCATTGGGCGTCACGCGAATGGAAAGCCGACCCGCACCATCGACGAGAGCCAGAATATCCGCCCTAGGCGGCCAGGACACTTTAGGCCGCGCCATGGCCGCACAAAGCCGTTTCGCTTTTGGGGATGGGCCCGAAGGCAGCTTGATCAAGGACATTGCGGGCTGCCCGCCCCCGCGTCACGCCAGGACTGCTTAAGCGCGGCGGCGCACGACGCGAGACGGACAGAGGGCGACAAGTCATGACCGGTGGTCATCGCCCGCGCTTGGCTGGTGATCAGCCCGGCGCGCCGCTTCCCTGTTCTGCCGATCATGGGCGCGGCCTCCGGCCACGGTCACAGCGAAGAACAGCACCATCAGGATGAGAGAAATGATGACGATCGCTGCGATGATCATAATGCGTGCCGGCCCTTTTGGATTCCGTCGGGCCAGCTCCCTGCGAGACTAGCCTTGCGCCCGCAGAGGCATCATGCCTCGTTCATGTTAGTACCATCTATCGATAGAGGCTGTGAATATAGAGATTTGATGTTCTATGCATCAGCAGGGGCGCGCGAGACGAAGAACTGGTAAGGCCCGGACCCACTATGAAGCGGAACCGGGCCGTACATCTAACCTTGGCTTGAGCGGCCGGCTGGACGCGCCCGAACCGTGCCTTCAGATCGGGCCGCTGCCGCGCAGCAGGACCCGGCCAAGCCTTTCAGAAAAGGCTCGCGGATCGAGCGGCAGTTCACCGTCGGCGATGCGGGCCTCGTCGAACAGCAGATGCGCTGCATCCTCGCGCAAGTCGGCCTGCTCTGCACTTACCGCGCTGAGCCTGGTGACGAGCGCGTGCCGGGGATTGATCTCGAGGACCGGCTTGCTCACCTGCGCAAGCTGCCCGGCGCCCGCCAGGAGCCGCTCCATCTGCCGGTCCATACCATGTTCGGGCGCGACCAGGCAGACAGGGCTGTCGGTCAGCCGTTCCGACGCGCGGACATCGGATACGACATCGCCCAGCGTCGCCTTGACGAAGTCGATGAAGCCGGCGACCTCGTCCGACGTTTCCGCCGGCGGTTGCTCGCCATCGGCGAGGGGTATGAGACCCAGATCCGACATGCCCTGTGTCACCGACTTGAACGGCTTGCCTTCGAAATCCGGCGCTCCAGTCACCCAGAAGCCGTCGATCTGATCGGTCAGCAGGAGCACTTCGATGCCGCGCGCGCGGAAGCCTTCGAGCTGGGGCGAGGAGGCGAGCCGCTCGATGTCGGACCCCACCGCATAATAGATGGCGGTCTGGTTCTCTTTCAGTCCGGCAGCATAGTCCTTGAGCGAACGCCATTCATTGTTCGACGTGCTGGTCTTGAAGCGGGCGAGCCCCAGCAGTGTCTCGCGCCGGGCGTAATCCTCGTAGAGACCCTCCTTCAGGACGGACCCGAAATTCTCCCAGATCTTGAGGTATTTATCGCCATCGCTGTTCGAGAGCTTTTCCAGTTCGCTCAGCACGCGGTTGGACACACCCTTCTGGATGGCGGCCAGAACCGGGCTCTCCTGAATCATCTCGCGCGAGACGTTGAGCGGCAGGTCCTGCGAGTCGACCAGTCCGCGCACAAAACGCAGGTAGCGTGGCAGGATCTGCGCCTCGCTTGTGATGAACACCCGGCGGACATAGAGCTTCATCCGCCCCGCCCGATCGGGGTCGAACAGGTCGAAGGGCCGCATCTCAGGCACGAAAGCGAGCACATTATATTCGTGCACGCCCTCGGCGCGGTAGTGCAGCGTCAGTGCCGGCGTGTCGAACTGCCCGGCGTTGGTCCTATAGAAGTCGGTATAGTCCTCCTCGCTGATCTCGGACTTGGGCCGCGTCCACAGCGCCGCGCCATCGGCAATCTGCGCCGGCTCCGCGTCGGGCTTGTCCTTGAGGACGATCGGCACCGGGACATGGCCCGACTGCGCCTTGATCTTGGGCTCCACGCTGAAGCGCCGGGTATAGTCGGCCGCATCTTCCTTGAGATGAAGAATGACGCGCGTTCCGCGCGCCGGAGCCTCGGCCGGATCAGCATCCCCGATCGAGTAGGTGCCCAAACCATCGGACGTCCACAGGCCCGCACCCTCTTCGCCAGCGCGGCGCGACAGCACATCGACCTTGTCGGCAACCATGAAGGCGGAATAAAAGCCGACGCCGAACTGCCCGATGAGCTGGCCGCCCTCGCCATCCTGCTTGGCGGCGATCTGTTCCATGAAGGCCTTGGTGCCCGAACGGGCGATCGTGCCGAGCGCCTCGGCCATTTCGGCCTGGGTCATGCCAATGCCATTGTCCTCGATGGTCAACTGGCGCGCATCGGGATCGAGCGTGATCGCGATCCGAGGCTGAGGGTCGTCTCCCAGCAGTGCCGGCGCCGCTATTGCTTCGTAACGCAGCTTTTCGCAGGCGTCGGCGGCATTGGACACCAGTTCGCGAAGGAAGACATCCTTGTCCGAATAGACGGAATGCACCATGAGATGCAGCAGCTTGGCGACATCGGCTTCAAAGGACCGCGTGTCGGGGGAAGCGTCGGTAATCGTGCTCATCGCTATATTTCGCTCTCCTTGGAATGGCGGGCGAAATCTGGTTGGAGCCGCCCGGATTTTCAACCCGATGAACGACCTAATCGCAATGCCGGTCCCGAGTGGCGCGCAGCATAGGATCGGGGACTGGACCACGCCAAGTTTATCCGCCGCGCACTGACCAATCGGTAGGGATCAAAGCGGAAGGCTTGCCCGCAGCGGGTTCAGGTGCACGATCTCGCGCAGGCTCACCAGCGTCTCGAAGTCGCGGACGTTCTCATCGGAGGCCAGCACTTCATCGGAAAAATGCTGGTACGCCTCGATCGAGGGAACACTGACCATCAGCAGGAAATCGGTGCGGCCGGTGACGTTCCACGCGCCGATCACTTCTGGATAGCGGCCCAGCTTCTCCGCAAAAGCCTGCTCCCGGTGCAGTCCTGATTGGTTCAATTCTACCAGAACGTGGATCGTGATCGCGCTGGCAAGGCGCGCCGGGTCGATCAGCGCGACGTCCGCGACGATCACACCCTCGGCTCGCAACCGGCGCAGGCGCCGCAGTACCGCGCTTTCCGACAGGCCGACTTCAGCGGCTATGGCGCGCGCGGGCGTGAGGGTGTTGCGCCGAACGATCGCGATGATTCGCCGGTCGAACTGATCGATATCGACCGTTTCCACCACTTCATCTCCATAAATGACGTATTCCGTCACACAATGGCGAATTTCGCCAGCCATCGCCAGGGGCTGGGGGATATATAGCCGCCATGACCACGCTGTCCGTTTCTGCCCGTCCGCCTTCCACACTGTTGCTGCGGGCCGCCCCCTATGCGGCCCTTGCCTGTTCGATAACGGCATTCTGCATTGGCACGTCCTACGGCAAGCAACTGTTCCCGATCGTCGGCGCGACAGGCACGATCGCGTATCGCGTCGGCTTTTCCGCGCTGATCCTATTGCTGGTGTTCCGCCCCTGGCGCCTGTCGCTGACCCGTGCGGACCTGTTCGCAACGATGCGCTATGGTGTGGTTCTGGGGCTGATGAACCTCAGCTTCTACCTCGCCATCCGCACGATTCCCCTGGGCCTTGCCATCGCGATCGAGTTCCTCGGCCCCCTGACGGTATCACTCCTCTATTCGCGCCGCCCGGGACAACTGGCGATGGTGGCGATGGCCGCGATCGGACTGGCCCTGCTTCTGCCTTTACATGAATCGCCTCACGCGCTCGATCCGGCCGGGGTGGGCTTCGCGCTGATGACGGGCCTGTGCTGGGGGCTCTATATCGTGTTCGGCAAGAAAACGACGCATCTCCCGGGCGGCCAGGCTGTCGCGCTCGGCATGGCGACCGCGGCCCTGGTCGTCGTTCCGTTCGGCATCGTCGAGGCGGGCGCGACCCTGCTCGCCCCTTCGCTGGTCCTCACCGGTCTCGTCACCGCCGTGCTTTCCAGCGCCTTGCCCTATTCGCTCGAGATGATCGCGCTCAAGCAGATCCCAGCGAACCGGTTCGGCGTGCTCATGAGCCTTGAACCCGCCGCCGGCGCCGTGGCAGGCGGCGTGTTGCTGGGCGAAATTCTTCTGCCCATGCAGTGGCTGGCCGTGGCGCTCGTCGTTGCCGCTTCAGCGGGATCGGTACTGCTGGGCGATGCCAAGGCGGATCTGCCGCCGGCGCAGTAGTCCTGCCCGCAGCCCACCGCTAATCGTCAGCCGAGACGCTGTCTTTCCCTGAGGGCCGATCATAAATGGGGGGCGGCACGCGCCAGGCGCCTTTATGATCCATCTCGATCGGCAAATCGCATCGCTCGCAGAACGCTTTGTACTGGCCCTGCTTGTCGCGCGCTATGGAAGCGGAAGACGGCTTATGCCCAACCAGAAGACAACGCACATACATGGTCCACGTCTAACGCGATCGACGGGACATTTGTAGCACCCGCGAGTCAATTCCCAACGCACTAACCGATGTACCTGTCACGCGCGCTTCAGCGGAAAGGCGGAACCGACGTTCTCGGCTCCGCCGTCCTGTCGTCAGGCCGCCGAGCTCTGGGCGCGACCGCGATCCATGGCCGTCAGTCGATCCTTAGCGGCGAGCTTGAGCTTCTTGAGACGCGCGACCAGAAGCTGGTCGGGTACAGGCCGCCGCAGTTCCTGCTCGATCTCTGCCTCCAGCCGGGCGTGCTCCTCGCGCAGATGGTTCAGATAATGGTCGGACATCGTCTTCTCCATGCCAGGTTGTGACTATGTACGCGTTCTCGCGCACAGCCTGAGAATAGGTGCGCGCTTTTCCCTTTTCCAGTGATTCCAGAGACGTCTGGCCGACATCAGCATGGCTTGGTCTGGCACCCCGGCAATCGTACAGCAACACGCCGCCTGGGCGTCAAAGCACCACCATCGTCTCAGCAAAGATTTGGACAATCTCCCCATGGATCGCTTCTTCACCGCCATCGCCACCCGCTCCGCCACGATCATGGGCCAGCCGCTGGCTTTCATTCTCTCGACCCTGTTCATCATTCTCTGGGCAGTCAGCGGACCATTCCTGAATTATTCCGACACCTGGCAGCTCATCGTGAACACCGCGACGACCGTCCTGACCTTTCTCGCCGTTTTCCTCATCCAGAACAGCCAGAACCGCGATGGTGCCGCGATGCAGGCCAAGCTCGACGAAATCATCCGCGCGCTCGACAAGGCGCGCGTCGAGTTCGTGGGCATCGAGCATCTGACCGACGCCCAGATCGCCAAAATTCGGGAAGCCCTGGAGAACGACATCCGCAATGAAGCAGACGACGACAAGGATCGGACCGTCACCCGCACCGTGGAAACTCTGCTCAAACGCTACTGACAAGCGCGCAGCGCCCATTCGGAGCGCAGGCGCCTCATGATGCTTAGGTCAGGGCGTCCGCCAGACACCCCGGTTGGTTAATCTGGCTGGCGTTAGAGGCCCTTGGCCATATTGAGGTGCGCAGTGACGATCGGCACGAGCTCTGACGCAAAGGTCTTGAGGGATGCAACGTCGCCGCTTGCCGCATAGGCCTTGAGCGCATCCAATGTCTTCTGGTGGCCATCGGCCTGAAGGCGCGCATAGGCACGATCAAATTCGGCGCCCGACTTGGTTTGCAGATCGGCGAGCTCCTGCTGCTGGGCCGGAGTCAACGCCGCATCAGGCGTGATCGCCGGCGTCGCGGCCGCGGCCGCCGTTTTGAGCTTCGCAGTCGAGTCCGTGTGGGCCTTGATCATCTGCTCGGCGAAGGACTTGATCTTTGCGGACTGCGCCTTGCTCGCCGCGAGTTTTGACGTCTCGATCTCGAAAGCGTCGCTTGCTGCCGCCGTGTTTGCAAAGGCCTGTCCCGGGCTCAGGACCGCAGGTGCCGGCGCGGCAGGTTCGGCCGCGGAGGTCGCTGCCGTGTTCTCGACAGGCTCGGCCTTCTTGCCGCAAGCGGAAAGGCAAAGCGCGGCGGCCGAAAGAGACACCAAAAGAAGCGGTTTCATGAATAACTCCCCCATTCGAGCAGGACGCCTGCTCAACGCGGACCAGGCTTCATCGTTCCAGCGGCGGACCTTTTCGAACGCGGGACGTTACACCCCTGCCCGCCCGCAGCGCGGCAAGAGACCCAAGGAGACGAGACGATGAGCATCTTCGGCAACATCCTGAGCAAGATCTTCCACCCGAACGCGGCCAAGGCCGCGCCCGCGAATCCTGCACCCTCCGCCGCGCCTGCCGCGCCAAGTCCCGCCCCAGTCCCCACGACTCCCGCTCCGGCCGCCACCGCCGCTGCACCGGCGCAAACATCGGTCGACGTCGGGCCCGTCCTGGAGGCTATGGCCGCAATGAAAGACGATGATGGCGGCAACTACAAGAACTCGATCGTCGATCTCCTGAAGCTTCTCGATCTCGATTCCAGTCTCACCGCCCGAAAGGAGCTGGCCGAGGAACTCGGGGTGAATGCCGGCGAACCCGGTTCAGCCGAACAGAATATCGCGCTTCACCGCGCCGTCATGGATAAGCTTGCCGAAAATGGCGGCATTGTTCCCGACGACATGCGCAATTAGGCGGTTGCGCCTCGCGGCTGTTCCAGCGGAGCAGCCGCATTGCCGCAACGACGATCCAGTGACGAAGGCTGCGAGGCGTGCAGGCCGGGCAGGTCCCGGATATAGCTTGGCGCGCCTGCGAGGGAGGCATATTGCCGAACCCATGACAAACACACGCAACATTCTTGTCGTTGAGGACGAACCGCTCATCGCCATGATGCTCGAGGATTTCATCGACATGATGGGTCATCGGATCGGCGCGGCCGTAGGAAGCGTTGCCGACGCGCTCGCCGAGATCGAAGCGCAGAGCTTTGACCTCGCCATCCTCGACCTCAACCTGGGAAAGGAAACCTCCTGGCCGGTCGCCGACGCGCTTCAGGATCGCGGCATCCCGTTCGTCCTTGCCACGGGTGGCAACCTCCAGGCGCCGTCGGAGCGCCATGCTGGCGCCCGGACCCTGACCAAGCCCTATACTTACGAGAACGTACAGGCTTCGATCGACGCGCTCGCGGGCGTGTAAGAAAGCCGCATGCGCGGCGTCAGGCCGCCGTCGCGCCCGCCGCCTGCCCTGGCTTCAGAACGATCTTCGTATAGCTGTCCTGCTCGTCGTGGAATTTCTGATAGCCGAGTGGCCCGTCCTCGAGCGCCATGCGGTGGCTGATAAGGAAGGTTGAATCGATCTTGTCCTCCGCGATCGCGGCATAGAGCGGCTGCAGATAGCGCTGCACATGCGTCTGGCCGGTCTTGAGGGTCAGGCCCTTCTCCATCAGCGCGCCCAAGGGGAACTTGTCGACGAAGCCGCCATAGACGGCGGGCATAGAGACACGCCCGCCCTTGCGGGTCGCCAGGATCACCTGCCGGATGGCGTGGATGCGATCGGTCCCCAGGAAGGTGGACGCCTTGATCTGGTCGATGATATTGTCGGCAAAGGCGCCGTGCGCCTCAAGGCCCACGCAGTCGATCGCCGCGTCGGGGCCGATCCCGCCCGTCATCTCCATCAGCGCCTCGTAGACCTTGCTCTCCTCGAAATTGACGGTCTCGGCACCGAATTTGCGCGCAAGTTCCAGGCGGCGGGGGAAATGATCGATCGCGATGACCCGCTCGGCGCCCATCAGGAAAGCCGACTGCACCGCGAACAGGCCGACCGGACCGCAGCCCCAGACAGTCACCGTGTCGCCCGGCTCGATCTCGGCATTCTCTGCCGCCATCCAGCCCGTCGGGAGAATGTCCGAGAGGAACAGCACCTTTTCGTCCGGAATGCTCTCGTCGGGAATGACGAGCGGGCCAACATCAGAGAAGGGCACGCGGACATATTCGGCCTGCCCGCCGGCATAGCCTCCGGTCATGTGGCTGTAGCCGAACAGGCCGGGCATCGGATGGCCATAGCCCTCGCGCCCGATATCCTGGTTGTCGGCCGGGTTCGCATTCTCGCAGGCCGAATATTGCGTCTTCGAACAGTGGTAGCAGCTGCCGCACGAGATGGTGAACGGCACGACGACGCGCTGTCCGGCCTTGAGGCTGCTCTTGGGCCCGGCCTCGACGACTTCGCCCATGAACTCGTGGCCGAGAATGTCGCCCTTCTGCATCGTCGGGATATAGCCGTCGTAAAGATGCAAGTCCGACCCGCAGATCGCGGTGGAGGTCACGCGGATGATCGCATCGCGCGGATTGACGATCGCGGGATCGTCGACGGTATCGCAGCGCACGTCGTGCTTGCCGTGCCAGGTGATCGCCTTCATCGCGCTTACTTTCCTTCTTCTGCGAGGATGCGCGGATTACGCGCGTTGGTAGCGATTTCGCCGGTTTCCATAAGCTGCTTGAACCGGCGCAGGTCGCGCCGCGTCTGGATCCTTGGCTCGCGCTGGAAGAGCTTGGCGACCAGTTCGCCGATCACGCCGCCGGGCGGATCATAGGCGATCACGGCGCGCACGACGGTGCCGCGCCGCCCAGCATCGCGAAACTCGATCCGGCCGCTATTGGCGACGTCGGCGCCCTCGGCAGACTGCCATGTTATTTCCTCGCCCGGGACGTCCTTGGTGATGACCGACTCCCAGGACACTTCGCGGCCCGCCGGTGCCTTCACGGTCCAGCGCGACCGATCGCGGTCGATCGGCTCGATCGAGACGATATTGTCCATGAATGAAACCAGGTTCGTGGGATCGCGCCAGAAATCATAGAGCTCGCGCGCCGGTCGGTTGATCGTGACCGCCTCGGCCAGCAGCTTGCGATCGGGATCGGCGGTTTTCGACGCGGTGACGGGGGCGTCATCCTGTCCGGCGGTTCGGCTGCGGGTTTCAGAATCTGTCATGGCTGCGGATCTCCTTCGTTCGGGAACGTCACCGCGTAGCGGGGGTTCCGATCGATGCCAGGATCACGGACCTCCCAAACGACCGATCGGACGTCTGGCCAAGCGATAGGAGAGCAAGCTGGAAGACGCCGCCGGATGGATCGCCCCGATCGCGACGATGATCGCCGCCATGATGACAGCCGCCAATCTCGGTGCTCGCGTCACCGGCTGGGGCTTCGTCGTCTTTACGCTAGGCTCGATCTGTTGGTCCGTGGTCGGGCTCTCGACCGGGCAGACAAATCTGCTGGCGACCAACGGCTTCCTGACGCTGGTCAACCTGATTGGCATCTGGCGCTGGCTAGGCCGGCAGCGCGCCTATGAAGATGGCGGCCAGTCCGCCAGCGAAGCGAGCCGACGCTCGGCGCTGCCCACGCTCTTTACGGCCACCGGGATCACGGGCCTCCCCGTCACGGCATCGGATGGCGAGGTGGTCGGCACCGTGGTCGAGGCCCTGGTGACCTGCGCGGACGGCACCGTGAGCTACGTGGTCATACGCTCAGGCGGCGTGGGCGGCATTGGCGAGACCCTGCGCGCAGTCGCACGCAGCGATCTCGACTTTGGCTGCAAGGGCTTCACCCTGCATCATGAGAGGACATGGTTCGAGGCGCTGCCTGAGCTCGCCGATGGCGACTGGCCCGCGGCGCCCCAGGCGGCGGGCACGACGCCGGGACGCAGCTAGACGGTCGAGTGGTCACAGCGTCGTGGTTCGACTCTCGGTAGTCACCATGCCTTGCTGAACGAGGAGAGAGACGGCAGACTTGCAGGAGGGGGCGACGATCATGCAGGACGGCTTTGCGCGGATCTCCGCGCCCGAATTTCTTTCCATCTCCCTGGACAACGCGCTTCCGCCGCTGCCCGGCGAGAAGCCTGAGCGGATCGCCTCGGATCTTGGGCGCGGCCTGTGGTCGCTGATGGCGCGCGCCGGCCGCAACGTGTTGCCGGGGCCCGCCCACAGAAGCGAACTTGCCCTCACGGACGAGCTCGATGCGCTCGTGGAGGCTGCCGGCCAGGTGGTTCTCACCAGCGGCCACCGCCTGAGCGAACTCCTCTGGACCCGCAGCGGCCCCTACTGGAACGGCGCGCTAGCCCGCACGCTCATCCTGCAGCAGGCGCGGCAGGGCTTTCTTCTGCTACTCGCCCAGGCGGTCGCGCCGCGCGCCGTCCTTTTCGGCCATGCCTCGCCGCTGGTCGTGGAACTCGGCATCGAGGGTGATTTGGACCTCCCAGGTCCTCATCTCGTGCTGCTCGTCTGTACGGTCGATCCGACAGGCAAGGCGGTGGCGCGGCGCGGTTATGCGCAAGCCATCAAGAGCGCGCGCTGCTTCATGCCGGTGGGAGCGGCCTTCGAGCGGGACGCGCTCGAGGCGCTCATCGCGCTCCGCGACAAACTCGACTGTCACGGTGTGGACTGCATGATCATGCGGGACCTTGGCGAGGACGGCCTCGCCCGCCAATGGAAAGTCGGCCTGCGGCGCGAGGAGACGATAATCGGCCAGCTGCGAATCGTGCTTCCAGGGGACGCTGGGATCGCGGAGGATGGGGAGATGGGGGCTGCGATGGCCGAGGACGGGGCGTATGCCCTGACGCCAGCGAATTTCGAGGATGGGCGCTTCGTCGCCTGGCTTGAGCGGGAAATCGGCAAAAATGGCGCGGCGAACGGCGAATGACGCGGAAGGGTCTTTCTGGATCACACCAACAGGAGAGCCGGTGAGTGCGGCCCGCAGCGCTGGCCGGCGCCGCGAGCCGCTTGAGCCCCCCGCTCTGTCTTCCCGATACACAGAGGACCACCGTTACCAATGAGCTAAAGGCGGAGCATTCCTGGAGGCTCCCTTTCTGCCCAGACGCGTTTGTTCGCCAGACGCCCAAAGATGACATAGCGATATCGTTCATGAGGGCGCCGGCAGGCATCATGGCTTGGCCTTATCGGCCAGCTTTGGTAGACCGCCAACGCGCTGCGAAAAGGGCGGCGCCGGGACTGCTAATCCCGCGAACGCGAGCAACTCGGAACCATCGGTTCCCGGGGTGCCGCTGCGCATGTCCAGACCTCAGGGTTAAAGGTGGCGGCGCATGTGTGTTCGCATGTTAGCAGCTCCGGCGGCTCCCGCGTCCAGTGCGCGGGAGTTCGGGAGATCGCTCCTTACGCTTTCGCTTCGACAGTTTGACAGGAAGGTCAGGCGATGAATGCGAGTGACACACGGGGCCCGGCGGTGGCAGTTGGCCTGATGCGCATGGCGCTGACTTTCCTCGACGAGATCGACGACGATATGGTGATCGCGAGGCTTCAGCATGCCATCGACACCGCGCTCGCCAAAGGCGGGTTTGAGGATATTGATCCCAGAAGCGCGGCGCTTATCGCCGCCATGCCCCTCGACAGCTAAGCGCGCCGGGCTGCGCGCAGCGCCCCGGCACCGGGATGAGACTGCGAATGCCATCGTCTCCCGTTCGATTCCGACGTCCCGAGGTTCGTTGCTCACACGAGCGGCTGGCTGTTATCGTTCCTGAACAGAATCTCACCAGCAGATAGATGAGGCGCAGCATGACCGACACGGACCTCCACCGGCTCGCTCATTCCCTCCTTGGCAAGTCGGCCGACGCGCTCGAGCCCGAAGAAGCCAATGTCCTTATCGATATTCGCGACCAGCTGCCGACCAGCCAGGACGTCGCGGATGCGGCCGATGAACGTGCGACCGTGGGAGAACGGCTAGCGGACCGGGTCGCCGCCATCGGCGGGTCATGGGGGTTCATCATCGGTTTCGCGCTCGTCCTGTTCGGATGGATGATCCTAAACACCGATATTCTCGGCCATTTCCATCTCGCCTTCGATCCCTATCCCTATATCTTCCTGAACCTGATGCTCTCGATGCTGGCCGCCGTGCAGGCGCCGATCATCATGATGAGCCAGAACCGGCAGGCGGCGAAGGACCGATTGGGAGCTAGCCTGGATTATGAGGTCAATCTCCGTGCGGAGCTCGAGATCATGCGCATCCACGAAAAACTCGATGACCTGATCATGGCCCGCCTGGACGAACTGGCGGCCGGGCAGGAGGCGCTGTTCGCGCATCTCGGCGTGACACGCCGAGACCGTTGAGTCCCGGGCGTGAAACCCAGATTAGGATTTTTCGCCATCGCAGATTGCTGGAGATGGGCCGTGCGCATGAGCCCGGTCCGTGTCCTGACTGACGCTTCGCCCCATTAGCGGCGACCGCGACGTCTTGGCGGGGGTGGTTGCAACCAAGGATGGACAGTGTCCCAGGCCAATTCTGCCAGACGGACCGAGCGCGCCGCGATAAACGCTTCGTCCCACGGACCTTCGAACGCGCTGATGGCCTGGCACATCGGCAAAACCGACGACTCCTCGACGAGGTCTTCCGCTCGTCGGCCAGGATTGAAGCCGAACTCCCGGCCTGCGGCAATCGCCCTCCTCGCCTTCGCCGCAGTGTCGGCCCCGAACACCCGATAGAGAATGCGCTTCTGGACCCATGGCCTGTTTGCGAGGAGGTTATTCTCGACCTCGGGAATGAGGACGAAATTGCCAAGGCGCTGCACCGTCCGGCGCTCGGCATAAACATCCCTTGGCCAACCCGGACTGTGGGCGGCGTCCGGTGCGACATGCTCGACCGTGAGCATTTCGTCATCCAGCCACTGGGAGCGACTTAAAAGTGGATTGGAACCCCGACGCCCTCGCACAATCATCCCCGGCACATCATCGTCCGGAACGGCATTGTGCGAAGCCGTCAGTAGCAGAAACCGCGTAATCGACTGGCCCGTCTTGTAGATCGCAGATACACTCGTGTCGGCAACCCATGTCGCGCGATCGAGGTGCTCTGCATCGAGCTTCGCCAGGAGCGCCGCGCGCAGATTAGCAAGCGAGACTGCCCCGCCATTCTGCCGCCCCAAGGCTGCGCCCCCACCGATGCCTCGCGCCATCAGTTCCCTATAGACGCTGTCGATGTTGGCTGTCCCGCCCTTCGCAGCTCGCCACAGCATCGAAAAGGCCGTTACGGCCTTGATCGCCCCAAAGAACTCTTCCGCCGCCCGGTCGCGGCCGGCAGGGGCGGCGTCACAAAAGGCGGCGTAGAAGCGCGATAACGGCGCCAAAACAATTTCGTGCCGGATCGCCCGCAAGACCTCGAAACAGAATTCAGCTACGTCATCCGAACGCGCTGGGTCAGGAAGGAGTTGCGGGGCACGCCGGCCGTGGGGGCGCCACGCCGAACTTACGAAATCCGAAGTAGTGGCCAGATGCTTCACGAAGTTCCGCTTGGCATTTCGGGTGTTTGCCGCCGCGTATTGGTCTCGAAGATAACGTCTCTGGTGACTGAGATGTTTTTCCAGGCGATGACCGTTCTCGGCGAGGGCAAACGGAATGAGAAGGGAAGCGGTCGCTCCGAGCCGCTGCTCCGCATTCTTGAACCGATCCAGGAACTGCTGAACCTTGTCGATCGAAACCTTGGATGGGGATGCCGGGTAAGCGGCCGGCGTCTCGGATTCGACAACCTTGGGTTTGAACGTTTCGAACGCGGTAAGCGGCTGCCCCGTGGTGTTTAGCGATTCGAACATATCAAAGGCATAATCTTCGTTGCTCGCATCGATCACCGTCGCGGCCATCCTGAGGTTCACGTAGCGTGCCAGCGCCAAGAGGCGCATCGTTTGGGTCGCCTCGACAAAAAACGGTTCGTCGTCATCTCCCAACAGGAAGGCACGTGCCGGGGCCGACAAGACGTGCGGCCACAATTCCGCAAGCACATGCGAAGCCCCCGCGATCAAGGCATCAACTGGCGGCAGAGACAGGATCGCATGCTGGTCCGCGGCAAGCTGGTCGACCTGTTCGGCGAGGTTTGCCATCGCGTCGACGAGCGCCTCATGACCTTCGAGGATGTCACCATCAGCGTCAGTTCCGGTATATTCAAATTCTCCGGCTTCATCGTCCTGGATATGTTCGACATAGCTCCAGATTGCGCGGGCAATGGGGGACTCGTAGCGGGCGGTCACTGCGTTTCGTGACCAACTGTCGTCTATCGCGCGCACAATGCGCGGGTAGAAGCGATGGAGATCCGGTAATCGCGACCGTTCGAAGCGGATCGTCTTGGCGAGGTCATCGAGGAAATCGGCGGCATCGTCCCTCAGTGCTACGACGCCCGCTTCGTCGGCATCCTCCATCGATCGGACAAGACGGCGCAAGCGCTCGTGGAAAATGATGTTGAGGATGACGATCGTACAGAGCCGCTGCTGGCCGTCGATGATCGTCATCACGTGGCGGGGAAGTTCTCGGTCGAATGGCGGTGCCGCCGCCACCAAGGCATTGCCGCGCACCGTGATGATAGAGCCCAGAAATCGCACTGAAGAGCTATCGCTGATCAGCCGTTCAAGTCCGAGCGTCGCATCCTCGAGCAAGCGTCCGACATGACCACTGTCCCACGCATAGCCACGCTGGTAGGCAGGAATGAAGCAACCCTGCCCCTCCCGTGTCAGAAAATCATGAACGCTCTCGGATTCGGCGCTGAAAATTTGCGAGATATTCATCGGCAAATCCGGGTTCCCCTTCCCCATTATCCCGCTGCGGCGAGATCTACCCAGTAGCCAAGCGCTTCTTCTGCGTCATCCATCATAAATTGCGGGGAGAAAATTGCCGGCCGGTTGATGTTCTCTGTTCGTTCCGATACTGTCGCTTTCGAGACTTTCATGCGTCGCCAGCGCCAAAATGGACTAAGACCGGCCTGAATGAACGATCCTATCTATCTTGATGGCTTTGCCACGCTTCCCCTTGCGCCCGAGGCACAAGCGGCGATCCTCGACGCGTGGTCGAGGCCAGGTAATGCGGGTTCGCCTAATGCTGCGGGAGAGCGGGCCGCCCGGATCATTGCGGATGGCAGAGCGGCGATCTCCGCCCTGATCGGCGCCGCGCCTGATGAGATCATCTTCACTTCAGGTGCGACCGAGGCGAACAATCTCGCGGTCATCGGCGCAGCGCGCGCGCTCGCCCGTATCCATCCAGGACGGCGTCGCATCCTGATGTCGGCAATCGAGCACAAGGCGGTGATCGAACCCGTCCGTAGTCTAGAAGCTGAAGGCTGCAGCGTTACCATCGTGCCTGTAACCCCCACCGGCACGATTGATCTCGAAGCTCTTCGCGCGCTTGCCGGCAGCGATATATTGCTCGCCTCGTTCATGCTCGTGAACAACGAGCTCGGCACGATCCAACCTGTCGGTGAAGCGGCAGCGATCATTCATGAGGCGGGCGGATCTATTCATTGTGACGCCGCGCAAGCTCTCGGAAAGATCCCGGTCGACGTGTTCGATCTCGACGTCGACTATCTCAGCCTTTCTGCGCATAAATGCTACGGCCCCATGGGGATCGGCGCGCTGTATGTCTCCGCCGGCGCCGTGAAGCCCGATGCTCTGTTGGTCGGCGGCAACCAGCAAAATGGCCTGCGATCGGGTACTGAGCCTGTTGCTCTTATTGCCGGGTTCGCAGAAGCTGCGCGGCTCGCGCATTCGGCGCTCGGTACGGATCCCTTCCATGGCGAACGCCTGCTTTCACGCCTTCTCGATAGTCTGCGCGAACGCCAGCTACGCGTTACACTCGTGAGCGGCGACGCCGACAGAGTCCCGGGCGGCGCCGCGATTGCGATCGCCGGGATGGACGGCGACACCCTGAGCGCGCTGCTTGGCTCGCAGGTAGCGATTTCGACAGGCTCAGCTTGCACGTCCGGCCAGATCAGAATATCCCATGTTCTTGAAGCCATTGGACTTTCCGAGCAGGAAGCACGATCTGTGATCCGCGTTTTCTGCAATCGCTACAATACCGAAGAGGAAATTCTTTCGGCGACGGATCATATTGTCGCTGCTGCCTCGCGATGTGCCCTTGCTACTGGAGAGGTTCGCCAGTAGCGTTTTCGCATGGCTAGGGATGGTTTGAAAATTGATTCGAAGGTGCAGTTCACGGGACACGAGACGTTCCCGCTCCGACTGCTGTGGTTGAAGAAGGCATACGACGCAGTCGGCGCGGAAGCCCCTATAGGAACATTCCAGGAACAGGAAGCCATTGCCCGCTTCGGCGTCGGGCGCAACATGGCGAATTCGATGCGCTACTGGGCGAATGCCTCGGGACTTTTCGACGAGGCGGATCGGATCATCCGCCCCACCACGCTGGGCCATGCCATTCTTGCTGATGACGGGCTCGATCCCTTCCTCGAGCAGGCGGCAACGATCTGGCTCGTGCACTGGCATATTGCGAGTGTCCAGACCAAGGCGACCACAGCCTTTTACGCGTTCAACGTGCTCAACGCGATCGAGTTCGATCCGACCAATCTCCTGGAGGAAATCAGCGCGCTAGTTGCAGCGCAAGGCTGGCGCGCAACCCGCGGCACATTGAAGCGCGACATCGAAGTTTTTCTGCGCAGCTACGTGCGCAAGGGGGAGACATTCAGCGAAGACGCGGCCGAGCCGCTCCTCGCCGAGCTCGCTCTCATCCGCGAAGCCCGTCTTGGTGGCTGGTATGAATTTGTTCGCGGCCCCAAGCCCACCCTGCATGATGCAATCTTCGCCTATGCCCTGGGAACATTCTGGGACCGGTCCGGCGGCGCGACCACGCTCACGGCCGAGCAGATCTGCTACGCGCCAGGCTCGCCTGGGCGCGTGTTCAAACTTGATGAGGACAGCGTCATCACGCGCCTGATGCGCATTGACGATGTGACTGAAGGCGCCTGGCAGTGGGTCGATACCGCAGGTTTGCGACAGGTGCAGAAAATTGAGGAAATCGACGCTAGGCGACTGGTCCCCGCGGCGTATAGCGCTGCTCCGGGCTGGAAGGTCGCGGCATGAAGTCGCTCGCAGCGCATGTCGCTATCGATCGCCGCTTCGCGCGTTCCGCGCGCCTGGATGCGGACCTCAACGGTACTCCGCCACTTGTGGGCTACGTGCTCCAGGCGACGGTCCGCAAGGCGCTAACGCAACTTGCTGAGAGCCAGATCGAGAGCCAACAGGGTGCATTCACCTGGACCGGCCCTTACGGCGGCGGCAAGTCAAGTGCGGCGCTTCTCCTCGCCAACCTCGTCGCGGGGCCCAAAGCGAACCGTAAGATCGCGCGGGAGATCGCGGGCGAGGCGCTGAGCGAGCTTTATGCCAAAGCTTTTCCCAAGCGTGGTGGTGACTGGAAAGTCGTCGCGGTTACAGGTGGGCGGGTACGCTTGCGAGAGGCAATCGCCGAAGCAGCCGCAAGCAGCTTTGGCTGGGACGAGCAAGCCCGAAACCGTCATGGCTCCAGCGATGACCGCCTGATTGAAGCGCTCCTGTCTGGCCCAGCGCCGCGCAGCAGCGGGACGCTCCTGATCCTCGACGAGCTTGGCAAGATGCTTGAGCATGAGGCGCTCGAGGGCGGCGATGTCCATCTCCTGCAGGATCTCGCCGAGCGCGCGTCACGTAGCGACGGCCGTTTGGTCGTCATCGGCATTCTTCACCAGTCTTTTGAACAATATGCCGCGCGCGCTGCACGCGATGCCCGCCAGGAATGGGCAAAGGTCCAGGGTCGCTATCAGGACATCGCGTTTCTCAGTGGTGCGGACGAGACCGTTGCCCTGCTTGGCCGCGCGATCGCGAGCACGCCGCCGGCCGAAGCCCTCGAGAATGCCGGTCACGTCGCGACGGCCGTCGCTCAGCGCCGGCCTACCGAAATCGCCAGTCTCGCGCAGGCCCTGGCGGACACATGGCCCCTCAATCCTGTGACCGCCCTGCTTCTCGGACCCGTTTCTCGCGCGCGCTTCGCGCAGAACGAGCGCAGCGTGTTCGGCTTTCTGAGTTCGGCCGAACCTGCCGGTTTTCAGCAGTTCCTCACAGCCACCAAGGTTGGAGCAGGGACGTATGATCCCTCGATGCTTTGGGACTATCTTTCTGCCAACTTCGGTATGGCGCTTGCCAGCGGCCCCGATGGTAGTCGCTTTAGCCTTGCCTTTGAGGCCATCGAACGCGCCAGCGCCAAGGGTGGGCCGCTGCACGTAGCATTGACAAAGTCCGCCGCCGTCATCGAATTCTTCCGCAATGGCTCAGGCGTTGCCCTTGCCGACGATTTTCTGACCGCGGCCCATCCCATGGCAGCAGAGGCCGAGCGGGAAGCCGCGATCAAGGATCTCCTCGACTGGGCTGTTCTCATCCGCCAACCCCGTCTCGGCGGGTACGCCCTGTTTGCTGGCAGCGATTTCGATCTGGAAGATGCCGTCAGCCGCGCGATCATGCCGATCGACAACCGGCAGCTCGATCCCATCCCCCAGCGCGCAGGGTTTGGATTTGCAACCGCGAAGCGGCATTATTTCCTCACCGGCGCTCTACGTACGTTCGAGATCGCTCTCCATATCGTTGGAGCCGACGAGAGCGCGCAGTCTCTCTCCACCGCGCTTCTGGCCCGCAGCGAACGAGGTAGTGGCCTTTTGGTCCTGATCCTCGGCGATGGTTCGGTGCAGCCTGCCGAGCTTGATGTCTTGGCAAAAGCGACCGCAAAGCTCCTGAAACGGAAAGGCCGAGTAATCGCGGTCGGAGCTGCCGCGGACAGTTTCGCCCTCCGATCGTCCGCCTCGGAACTGCTCGCGGTCGAGAGAGTCGTTCGCGACCACCCACAACTTGAGGGCGACAGGATTGCGCGGCGCGAGATCGCAGCGCGCCAGTCCCTTTGCGTCGATGAACTCCATCGCAGTCTCGAAGCCGCTCTCGAGACCGCGCGCTGGTTCCTCGCGCCCGCGCCAGCGAAGGGGCTGCGCGAACCACTCGCCGTCGTTGCAAGCGCGCTGGCCGACGCTGGGTATCCCTCAGCACCGATCCTCAAGAGCGAGCTGCTGCAGCGCGACAAGCCCTCATCAAACGCCATGGCCGCGCTGCGCGACCTTGCACACGCAATGGTCAGCCGCTCCGCGGAAGCCGATTTGGGTATAACGGGCTACCCGGCAGAGCTCGGGCTATATCTGACGGTCCTCAAGCCGTTCGGACTCCATCGGCAGACGCCTGCGGGCAACTATGCTTTTTACGATCCCGATGACAGTCCGGAAGGCCGCTCGCTTCAGCCTGCCTGGGACCTGATCGACGCCGCTGGCTCAGAGGGACTCGACACAGTATTCAGCCAGTGGGCACGAGCTCCTTACGGCCTTAAGGCGGGCGTCATGCCCGTCCTGGCGCTTGCCTATATGCTCGCCCGTCGGGACAGCGTCGCCATCTATATTGACGGGGTCTACCAGACCGCCATCAACGACGTGGTTGTCGACAAGCTGCTACAGCGGCCCGCCGACTTCCGTCTGCGGCGAATTGACCGTTCGGTGCGGGAGACTGCATTCCTCAGCGGTCTGGGAGAACTCCTCGGCACGGCGTCAAGCGAAGGTTCCCTTCCCGTTGCGGCTGCGCTGTTCCAGCGCTTCGAGGCGTTGCCGGATTATGCCTTACGCACCCAGCGATTGGCAGACGATGCACGCAAAGTCCGTGCCGTCGTGACGAAGGCGGAGGATCCCGAGGCGCTGCTGTTCGATGCCTTGCCAGAGGCTTTCGGCCAACGGCTTTCCCCTGAACTCGTTTATCAAGGGCTCCTTGCATGCGAGGCCAGCTACCCTGAGTTGCTGACGGAATTGCGCCAAGCGCTTGCCCGTGCCCTTGGCATTGATATCGAAAGCTTTGGTGGCATTTCGGAGCGCGCCGCCACGATCAAGGGTCTCACCAACGATTATGCCTTCGATGCCTTCGCTGATCGTGCCGGAGCGATCGAGCAGGGAACCGGCGATCTTGAGAGCCTGGTCAGCGTCCTGCTCCACAAGCCCGCACGCAACTGGTCGGACCGCGATCGGGAAGAGGCACTGACCGGGATCGCTCGCTTTGGCCGCCGCTTCCGCGAGCTCGAGGCTCTTGCCGTGGTGCGTGACCGGCAATCCCACACTGAGGCGCTCGCGCTTGTGGTCGGCCTTGACCCTAAGACTCCGCCCCTGATGCGCAGTTTTGTGTTGAGCGAGAAGGAAAAGAAAGCCGCTGCGACCCTTGCGGATCGCGTTGTTGCCGAACTGCGATCCGATGACAAATCGGGCCGCCTGAGGCTCGCAGCGCTCGCGCGCGCGGTGGCAATGCTTGCTGCCGAAGCCGATGACGAAGTGGAAGCGGCATGACCAAGGAACGACACATCCTCGGCCTCTCGGGCGGCCGCGATAGCGCGGCCCTTGCCGTCTATATGCGCCAGCATCATTCCGATCTGCCACTTGAATATTTCTTCACCGATACGGGCAAGGAACTTCCCGAAGTCTACAAGTTCCTCGACAAGCTTGAGGGTTTTCTCGGGCGTTCGATCGCGCGGCTCAATCCCGATCGCGACTTCGACTTCTGGCTCAAGGAATATGGCAATTTCCTGCCGTCGCCCCGCACGCGCTGGTGCACGCGCCAGCTCAAGCTTCGCCCGCTTGAGCATTGGCTCCGCCAAGATCTCGATGCGGGCACGATCGTCCATTCCTATGTAGCTATTCGCGCGGATGAGCCGAGCCGGGAAGGTTATCAAGCTACCCATCCCAATATGCGGGTTCACCTGCCGTTGCGCGACGCTGGTATAGATCGCGCTGGCGTGCTTGAAATCCTCCAGCACTCAGACGTCGGCGAACCCGAATATTATCAGTGGCGCTCGCGATCCGGCTGTACCTTTTGCTTCTTCCAGCAAAAGATCGAATGGGTTCGCCTTTTCGAGGAGCATCCCGCCCGGTTCCAGGAAGCGGTCGACTATGAAAAAACCGCGTTGCGGGACGGTTCTCCCTTTACCTGGACGCAGGGGGAGAGTTTGACCGAACTGATCGAACCGAAACGCGTCGATCAGATCAAGGACGACTATCAAAAGCGGCGTGAGCGCCTGTTGCGCAACCGCCGCGTCAATCCTCTATCCGCCAAACCTGCTCCCACTTTGGATGATATTTATGGTGTCGATGAGGGTTCGAGCAGTTGTGTGATCTGCCATAAGTGAACCGAGCGTCTAAAAGCACAATGGCCGTTGCCGCGAGAAACAGGGGAAAGCAGCCGACGCGCTTGTATAGTCTCCAAGCGCGTCGAGCTTTGCGCGATCCCTATGCGGTCTGGTTCTCGCTGCGGATAATGGCATCCACCGCGGCATCTATATCTTCGTCCGAAAGGAAAGGGGCCTGCGCATAGATGATCGCCGGCTCGCCGCTCAGCCGCGCTGCAAGATGCCCCAGACCGAGCAGTTGCTCCGCCCCTTTGACCCCCAAGGCGATCTCGGAAGTTCCAACGCTTGCAACTTTCAGAATGAGCCTATTGCCGAGATTATCGCGCAGCTGCATCGGCATGACGTTGGCGTCCGGACGCTGCGCTGCAAAGATAAGATGCATGCCCGCCGCGCGCGCCTTCACGCCCAGGCGCGACACATTCGAGGTGACGGCCGTCTTATAGTCGTCGGTGAGCATCCATTCGGCAAATTCGTCATGGACAAGAAACACGTAGGGCAAACGCTCTGCCGGACCGACCTTGGTATTATAGGCCCGGATATCGCGCGCGCCGGCGACACGAAATTGTTCGTAGCGGCGCTCCATCTCGGCGACGAGGGATTCCATCACCTCGATCGCGCGCGTCTGATCAACGATCACGCCGCCTTGCAGATGCGGCAGTCGCTCAATCGCCGCGTAGTCTACACCCATTTTCGGATCGATGAGATGGATGTGCGCCAAGCTACTCGGATTGGTCGCCGCGATATCAAGGAGCAGGGCCTGGATCAGGACTGACTTCCCCGAACCGGTCGCGCCGGCAACGAGCGTGTGCGGCTCATGCTGTTGCCCGCCGGCAAAGGGTCCTCCCAGGTTGAGATAAAGGATTTCTCCGTCCATTTCCTTCAGGCCCAGCACGAACGACGCATTCACGCCCGCCGCGTTGCGGTTCAGTTCCCGGCGTCCCCAGACATCCCATAGAGACACGATCTGCCGCTGTGGTCGTGCCACGCCGACGACAATCTCTCCGGGATGAGGCGAAACCGAGATGAGACGCAGTCCGTGCGTGGTAAGCAGTGCCGATTGCTTCGCCTCGATGTCTTCGACCCGAAGTCGATCACTGCCCATGAACCGGATGAGAGCCGCATTGGGCGTCAGGCGCGTCCCTAGAACCTTGGCCTGAAGATTATACCCCATAAGCGCGGAACGCAGCCTCTGTGAGGTCGCTTCGAGCCACGCCTGATCGTCGGCAGAATCGTCCTGTGCGCGTTCAGCGCGCGCCGCTACGAGTTCGCTAAAAGTTGTCGATCCTGCCGGTGCTGTCGGTGCCATCCGCGCAGCCGCCACTGCCCCGGTCGGCGCGTCGATCGCCGGCGGGATGTGCGCTGGATTTTGTGGGACCACCTCGGCAACGGCCGCTGCCGTCTGACCGGGCCCATCGACATCGACATCGATCGTTGTCGCCTCAATCGCAGCCGGCACTAGGTCTGCCGCGACACGTTCTGGAGACGCCGTCGCCTCTTCCTCGAAATCATCGTCATCATAGTCATGGGCCACGACCTGGGCCGCTATTGCCGCCTTGGGTTCGGCCGTGACGTCCTTGGTCCAGTCGACGCGGGGAGCAGGGTCACGGTAACTGGGACGATCCCAGCTATCTGCCTCACCAAGTCCAGCGCGGATTGGCTTTAGCGGCTGACCGCCTTCATAGGCCTTGAGAAGCTGCCGCAGGCCTTCGCGCGAGAAGGTCTCCTGGAGCCCCCCGCTCACGTCAGTGATGCGCTCCTGTTCACCAAGCGAACTGCCATCGGTTGCCGGTCCCGTGATGAAAATGTGGGAATAGCCGCGTAAATCGATCGGCACACCACCTCGCCGGATGCCGTCCCGGACTTGCTCCAGCAAGTGGGCCTGACCCAGTGCGGCGTTGCCGTCGAGCAGGAGATCGGCAATGCGGGAAAGCCAGAGGTCGCGATCCAGTCGCCCCGGATCGCCGAACAGCGCGTCATCGATGCGCGCAACTGTCTGCCGTAATTGTTGCCGCGACTTCCGGCTCGCTTCGGCCGACCCGCTCTGCTCGACATACTTGGCTTCGGTGACGATTGCGCGGAGGCGTGGTCCTTCGCTCTCGCTTCCGACCAGGCACAAGCCCAGAATGTCGGCGATCCCTTCCTCGCGTTGCCCCAGCCACTCGGCATAGTCATCGAGCAGGAACCAGGCGACGGCAGGCTGGGCGCCGAGCTCCTCGGCAACGAGGGCACGGCTGAGAACCAGGCCAATAAGTTCCCCCGCGGACACGCCCCGTTTCGCGGCCCGCAGTACGATATCACCCGAAATCGAGTTGGCATCCTCGATAAGCCGTCGCGCCAGTTTCGAGAGACGATGCTCATCGAGACCTAGCGACAGTTCGTTCAGCCGGCGACGCACCAGGACATTGAGAATGCGCAGCTCCGACGTGGAGGAAACCACCATGTTGCGGCCATGGGTCCGCTGTCGCCGGTACCGGATGACATTGATCCCCTGCGCCGCAAGCTGCCGCTTGTCGAGAAGGTCGTCATAGGTCGCGACCCATTCGGCAAGCTCATGAACCTCGTCGAACATCGCCTTGAGGCCTGAATCCTGGAACGAAATCTGTCTTGCAGGGAGGTAATGCTCTTGGCTGCCGTGGGCCTGGCGCCGGATCACATTGGCCACCGCATCGACATAGGCCCAGCCAGCATCGGGCTGACGCGGACAGGTGAGATAGACCGTTGCCTTCAGCTCATCTTCCGCCGTCACGCGCCGGTAGGACCAGCGGGCGGGCACGTGCTCTAGCAGGGATGGGTTCGTCTCCGCGGCGGGGACCGCAAACCACTGCTCCCGCGCCTGGCGAGACACTACATCATGCAGGAATGCTACATCAATTTCGCGCGCGGCATTGCCGGGGCGGAGCGCGCCGCTGTCGAGCATTACGCCGATCCGCAGCTTGGACATGAAGTTGCGCGAGGTCTCGCTCACCACAACGGCATCGGGATCGCCCTCCGATCGGTCGAGCAACTCGCCATAGACCCGCGAGAGGCGCGATCGATCGCGGTGACGAACGAGAACATTGCAATGCACCTCTTCCTGGTCCTGCACCGAACTCAGACTGTTTACGGTTGCGAGAGGAAGTCCGGCCGCATCGCAATTAAAGAGCATGATGCTGAGATTTGAGCGTTCATGCGGCTGGAGGTCCAGATAGCGCTCCAGCAGCCCGCGGATTTGTCGTGAGGCCTCACCGGGATCGACGTCAGTCGTCGCCTCCGAAGGATCGCGCACCGGCCGCTCAAGCAGGCTGTAATCGTTGATCGTCCCCGTCTCGGAGAGCAGCACGGGCTCCGTACCGTCATAACCTACCGCGATTTCGGGATAGAGCGGATGGGCAAGTTCATCGCGCAGATCAGAGAAGAACAGGCGAGAATCTCCGAAATTCACGTCCACATCGGAAAGGAGATAGTCTGCCAGACCTGCCACCGAGCGCATTCGGATCGCTCCCGCGGCAAGCCGGAGCGGATGCCAGGCCGCCACGATCGCCGAAGGTGCGCTTCCGGTCACCGGGATCACACCCAAGCTCAGGACCGGCTCCCACAGATCACGACGATTGAGATCGCCTGGCGCGTGAAGCGCAAGCGTGCGCAGCAGACTGCCGAACGCTTCGGCCTGTGCCAGGAATATGGGCGAGGCAAAGCCCGATACCTGCAAGGCGGCAATGGCCTCGATATATTTTCCGGCAAACTCAGACCATGCGGCCTCGATCGCGGCGATACCTGCCGGATCAATGCGCCCCCCCTGCCCCGCGAGCTTGAGCGCCTTGGGAAAGGCCTTGGCTAGATCCTCGCCAAGAGTGGTGCGGGGAATGAGCGACCCCGCGTCCTGCCCAAAAGCAGGTTGGAGTGTTCCCACGTCTCCAAGCGAGACCGATTGCAGAGCACCCTTACGGCTGACCGGCAAACGCGCGACGCTGCTGCGGGTCATCGGGCGCTTGACGAGACGACCAAGATCCTTGGGCAACTCCAGTCCGATCGCATTGGGCTGCGCAATCCAGATCAGCTGAACGGTCGCCCGCTCCGATCCGCATTCAAGGATGACGTCGAACTTGATCTGTAGCGCCGCCCGCGAGGTGGACTCATTGCGCCGATACTTCTTGCGCTTTTTCGCGCGGTCGAGAAGTTCCTCATAGTCGAAGAGATAGGGCACTTCCCATTCGACCGCGGTTCCAGTCAGCGCCGGTAGTCCGCGATAGCGAAGGCCGAAAGCGAGACCCACGTCGGCATTGATATCGAGGAGCTGCGAACGGCTTTTTCGCGCGGCGCGAATCTTGAGGGTGCGTTTGCCCGCTGCGAGGTTCACCTGCCCAAACAGGCGCTCGAAAGCGCGTAGCAAGCCCTCAAGGAAATCGTTGCACTCGATTGGGCGCCCAAAGATGAAACGTTCCCACTTGACCCGCAGCGCCTTGTCCTGGCCCAGATCGTCGCGATGCGCCTCGAAGAAGTCGCGATCATCATCGCGCGTTTCCTTGAGTGAGCGCCCCTTCAGCGCCTCGAGATAGTCGAGGTCGGATCGGCTCAGCCTATCTGGCAGCGTGAATTCGAAAAAGGCCAGCGTTTCCTGCGGCAGGGTGGTCTTCTTGAGCTTGATGCCAGAAAACAGCTGGAGGACACTCTGGGATTCCCATTCAAATTGCGACAGCGCATCGGCGGCCTCGTTCCACCCCGGAGTGGAGGCTATGAAGTCCTCGATCGCACTATGAACCTCCGCCGGAATATCTTCCTGCACAGCCTCGAACTGCGACCGCAGTTCATCGCTCTCGATAATCTGGCGATTGGGCTTCTGCTTGGCGAGGAGCGGTTTTCGATCCGATACGAGCTTTTCAAATAGGCGCTTCCAGCGTCGCGCCTGCTCAAGCTCCTTGTCGCGGATCGCGAGAAAATAGCCACTGTCGCGCGGCAGGTGCAGCGCGGGTAAAGCCCATCCCAAGGCGTCCGGAACCGCGGCCGATTCTGCCGCGATCCGCTCGCGTGTCAGAGCCACATAATTCGAGATCTGATGGAGCGTCCAATCGTCGGCCGCATTCAGACCTTTGAGGGCGGCTTTCCACGCGCCGATCTGGCTGTCGGGAAGCCCAAGCCCGGCGGCAGCGGCTTCCACCCACGGCTCCGCGTCCTCGGTCAGCTGCTTTGCGCCGATGAGCGTCACGTCGCCGAGCGATGCGCCCTGGTCGTCGTCGGTGTTCGCGATGAGAAGAGCTGGACGATCGCAATCCGCGTGGCGGATCGCGACCGTGCGTTCGTCGGTCACGACGTGAGCCGGAAGCTCAAAGTTGCCGATCAAAGTACGCGGCAACGCAATCTTGAGCAGGGCATCGGTCGCAGGATCCTCAAGGAGTGCGCGCGTGATCGCCGCGACCTGCTCTCCCGTCAGGCGGTCCAGAAGATAGCGCGCGACGCCCTCGGCATCGGCAAGATTGGCAAGGCGCTGGCGAATTGACGCGGCGCCAGCGGCACCGATAAGATCTGATGGAGTCACGCGGCTTGGGCTCGCTGAAACGGGTTTTCGACATAGGCGCAAGAATCGGAGAGACGCTTCAGCAGCCCGAGGCTAGCAAGGCGCTCCTCCAGGCGCCGGGCATTATCGGAGAAATCCTCCTGATCGGCATCACCGCTTTCGATAAAGGTACGCGCTTGGGCGTCGCCGATGACGATCCCGTAGCGATCATGCAAAAGCGCGAGAAAATCTCTGAATTCCAAGCGCTTTTCGACACAGCAGGCGACCAATGTCTTGAGCAGCCGATCGGTGGGCGCATAACGCACACGCCGGCTAGACCGCCGCGATGACAGCCCTATCGCCCTTGCCCAGCTCATATGGATCTTACCGATGTGCTGCTTGTGACGGCTGATCCCCTTGTCGGCGAGTTGGTTGATGAGGGTCTGTGGGTCTGTTGCCGCTTCCTCTTCCTCAGTGTCAGGCCAGCCGAAATTCTTCTTCAGAATGTCCGCGGCGAGCAGGACAGGTTCATCGGAGCGAAGCGCCGTTGCCCATTCCTCAGTCTCTCCCACGCGCCTTACGAAGCGCTCCACCGCCTGCTGGGGAAGTCCATTGTTGCGTTGATAGGAATCGGCCGAAAGATCCCGCACCACCGACTTCTTCGGCGATACTATTTCGCAGACCAGCTGCACCGGCTCATTTTCCAACACCTCACGCGCACGCTCGAGTTGGTAAAGAATGAGGTTCAGGCCCGTCATCGTCACGAGATGCGGGATGGCGTCATAGGCCGGAATCGGCAGTTGAAGGATGGCAAGCCAATCCTCGGCCAGGCGGTCGAACAGGCTATGGCTTGAACAGGGAAGATAGGCCCCCGCTCGCTCGACCTTGGAGAAATGGGGCTCGCCCTGCAGCGCGGCCGCCATCCGATCATAAGGTGCGGGATTTTCCAGAAAGCGCGAAATTAGCAGGCCGCGCAGCGCATCGGCATCCCTGCTCCTACAAAGCATGAGGTAGAGCAACTCGCCTGTTCGGGCGAAAAAGCGTCGATCGTTCGATACGCCCCCGCGAGGATTGACGTTGGCGTCCTCATAGAGCGCGTTCGGCCCAAACGGGAAAACGAATTTCGAGCTCCAACGCTTGTTGCTCGATCCTTCGATCGCCGACCCCTGCAGGAAGCTGATCACCGCTGCGAAGTCTTGGAAAGTCTCGAAGCGTTCGCGAAGATAGGAGAAATCCCGCTCTTCGATACCGCCTGCGGACTCTGCCATCTTGGTGAGCCAAATGCTCCAGGCGGCGTCGTCAGCGCGATCCTCGGCCAGAACGGTCATGATGTGCGGATTGTTGAAAACGAGGTTACGCAGCCGTAGCTGAAGCTGCGGTCGATAAGACAGGCTGTTGAGCGCGTCCTCACGCAATGCTCGTCCCGCTCGGTGCTCGGCAAGCAGCACCGTCATGAACTCAAGAAATGTCAGCCACGGGGTCTGCTCATCGTACAAACGATGTCCCCAGATAGCCTCGTCGATCCAGAAATCGGGGCCGGTGCGATCATCAAAACTCGTCGGGCGGGCAAGAATTTCCATCGTTAAACCCGCACGATTACGCGGCGCGCGACCGCGCGTCCGTCGTTGCCAAGATCAATAAAGCGGAGCATCAATTCTCCATCCACAATCTCATCGCCATCGAGCTTCCGGCGGTTCTCGGTCTCCCGCAGAAGCCGCGCCTTGAAGGCCAGGAGGTCTTCATGGCATTCCAGCGAAAAGCTGCTGGGCAGCGCGCCTTCGGCGACGCGGCCCAGAAATTCGAACCGTGTCGGCGAGAGTGCGAGGGTGACGAGAGGAATGTCCGACCCGCGGACCAACCGTACCGACACAGAGAAGCCGCCTGTCCCGTCGCTCACTATGGCGACTTCCTCACCGCCCTGCCGCGGGACGGAGATAAGTTCATCGAGAAGGGGGCTGCGCTTGGACTGCGAATAACTGCCGGAGGTGGCGAGAACCAGTTCGTCCTGGTTCTGGACGAGCATCCCGGTAAAGATACGGTTGAGGCCCCGCACTATCATCGTGATGGCCTGCCGGGGGACCGGCTGCTTGGCTGCAAGTTTCTCCGCTACCTCGAGATAGAGGCCGGCGTATCGGAAGACCGTCAAATCCCACAGGTCATAATCGACTGCCAGTTCATCGGGCAAGGTGAAGAAGAGCCGCTGGCGCTGGGATCTCAGGCTCGCCAGAAACGCCGTGCGATCTGTTGTTTCGACCCCTTCGAGATAGGCACGCTGCGCTGCCGAATAGGCCGGGGTCGCCCCATAGATGGGATCGACAAGAACCAGCCGCTCGTAATCTGCCCGATAAGCAGGATCGTCCGCCCCGTAGACCAACAGATTGTCGACACGATTACTTGTCTCCGCGCCGATCCCGAAGACATTGAGCTTGCGGAAGAGTTCGGTCTTCTCCGCTTTGCTCGGTCTCAGGTTTTCGCCAAAGATATTCCGGTAGATGCTCGCGAGATCAGTTCTGCCTTCCTGGACGATCCGCGGCACCTCGGCGCAACTCATCAATCCATCGCGCGCATCGGGATGGCCCAACAGGCTATTGGCAATGAGAGCGAGGAGCTGGCGCACGGGAAAGTGGTTTCCATTGCGCTCGCTCAATTCGATGAGCGCCGCGATGCGGCGCTTAAAGGCGTCTCCCTCGCCCTCCCCTATCAGACGCCGCCGGTTCTCGTAGATCGGACAGATGGCATCGCCCGTATTGGCGGCACAACTACCGCACCCGTCCCAACCATCATGCTGCGTGACCTCATCAATGATGGTCATCACCGTTTCAGCGGCAGGCGACCGGCTGAGATCGTCAAGGTCGATGGCGATAGCCGGATCGGGATTATTGCCCGTGACAAGGAGTTCCTCGATAACGGTGGTGACCCGTTCGATCTCATCTGTCGGCGGCGCGGACTTGAGCTTTTCCAAAAGCTGGCCATGGTTAGCCGCCAGGAGATAGAAGGTCGAAGTTGCGGGATTGGCCACGTCACGCGCGAAGTCAGCGATCAAGCCGGCACTTTCCTCATCGCGCAGTTCGCTGAGGTCCTTGACGATGACAAGAGAGCGGCTGCCGATGGCCAGCGTCTGGACCTTCGCGCCTTCGTTCCAGACTGCGGGATCACCACCGAGCGCGGTCCACACCTCGCGGCAATGATAAGTCTTTCCGTCGCCCGCCGTCCCGGTGATGATGTGCGAGGCAGGCATGTCTGCCCGGAAGTTCTCTACTAAACGCTTCACCAGAGGGGCCGGCAGCGTGATGGGCACGATCTTATGTCGCTTCAGTGCGCGCTGAATCGATTCATCGTACATATTATCATTGGTTGGGATCGGACCGTAGTTGCGCAAGAAGCGCACCCAAGCCGCTGCAGTCGCATGAATTGACAAACTTCCCCCCTTCGCCGACCTGTTGCTTCTACTGAAAGGGCGCGCACGATCAATGGAAAGTGCCGACCTGCGCCAGAGAATTGTCAGGAATTCTAGGATAAGAATTTAACGCCCGCGCAAGACTGACCGGGCACAAGGCTTATCGCTATAGACCGCTACGGCGGTCGACCCCACGCGCCCCTCCTATCTAGGCGGGGCTCGCCGGACTGCCGGGCCGAGCTTCTGCCACATCTCGCACCATGCCAGCCCAGTATGCGAGAACCATCCCTTCATCATTGTCGCTCTCCGAGGTGGCGGCCGCGTAAATGCCCAGGAGGCGCGAGAATTCGTCCATCGGCACATCTCCGCCACGCGCGATCAAGGTCCCAACGAGGGCAAGCGCACCGCCCATGGCGCGGATCAGCGGGATATGGCAGCGGAGCTTCGGCGCCCCAACATCGTCCATCGGCCCTTCGGGCAGGATGTCCAGGGCGTGCTGCAGATAGGCGGCCGCGGTGGTCTCACCACTCTCATCCAGTATAGCCAGGACCTGACGTATGAGCGACGCGGCGCGCGACTGCGAAGTCGGCTCAGTCGCCACAAGTCCGTCCCATTGGAACGTTAGTATCCGCTATTTTTCTCATTTCCGCCCCCCTTGATGATGTGGTCAAACATGCTCCGCTTTACGTGGGTCGATCTGCCGCAGACAGCCGACAGCACGCTGCCTGGTAGGGAAGCGTGCAGCCCGGAAACCGGGCATTGGAAACCTGATGTGAGTCAGGCGCGAACGCCTTTGGGCCAGGCCTTGGACATACGCGTCCGCTGCCCGGTAGCCTAAGCTCGCCGGCTCTCACATAAGAAGGTTTCCACGCCTCCATCCGCGTCTCCGCAGACCGTATCGTCATAGGGGAGAACTGCGGACTAAAGCAATGTGGTACTGCCAATCCGGCGCTAACTGATCAATCACAGGCAAGCAGGTATCAGCCAGTGGGCCGGCCGGCGTCAACCAGCCGGGTGGGGCAGCCAAGTTGTGGGGAACCTGCGGTGCTCCACCATCGCTATTTGAGCAGCATCACTGGATGTGCTGCCAGGTCGCATCCGATGTCGGCACCATATTCAGCCGGCAGACGATCTCTTCGTAGCAAATTGGCTGTTCGGGGCTGCCAGGCCCCATCATCCGCATTGCGCCCGCCGGTGAAGGGAATCGTTACGCGGATCGGGAAGCAAGGGAAGGGCTCGCTTGCAACACGGCGCGGGCGCCAGTCTGCCCGCTATTGCAGTACAGGCGAGCCGAACGCGACCAATCGGTCAGCCGCAGCGGAGGCTTCACGCTCCGCTCGGCGCTTGGCGGTATGTTCGTGCTGAAGCGCCATGGTCTCGAAGGCCGCGACGGACCTCAGGGCACGGTCGCGGGCATTGGTGAGGGTCGCCGCGTCAGCTTCCGCCTGGGCGCGGGCCGCCAGCCCCCGATAGTGCTCGGCGTCATTCGCCATGGACAATCCTTTCGAATACAAAAAACAAGGGCGGCACTTCATGCCGCCCTCCTTGTGTGTCAGTCCTGCGTCTGCAGGTTGACCGCGCTCGTCTTGCCGCGGCGGTCGGTTTCCAGTTCATAGCTGAGGCGCTGGTTCTGGCTGAGCGTGTTGAAGCCCGCGCGCTCGACAGCCGAGATGTGGACGAACGCATCCTGTCCGCCGGTTTCGGGGGCGATGAAGCCATAGCCCTTGTCGGCATTGAAGAACTTGACGGTGCCGGTGATGGTGCTCATGCGAGATATCCTTCTAGAAGCGGGCTCCCGGACATCGGAAACCCTCGTGCTGCGAGGGGCAGGGAAAGAAGGAAGAGCAGAGCCGCAAAGCACCGAAAGACCGTCTATTTGCGACTGTAGCAGGCAAGATATGGGGCCTGATCACGCAAAAACAAGGCCGCCGTGCACGACGACGCAAAGGCGGGCGCAGATCCATGAGATGCGAAGGCCGGCCGCAAGGTCGCCCTCGCGACCGGCAGACCGAGTTCAGAAAGGGGTTCTGAGCAGACTCGATCCGTGTCGAACCTTACTCCATCCCATCAGACGTCATAAGCCGCTTCCTTTCCTAGCGTCGGCGGTCGAACGTGTAGCGAATGCTATCGCCCGCGATGTTCACCACACCGTCGGCCTCAGGGCCTAGCGGGTTGGGCAGGATGTCGATGGTCGTGGCGCCGGCTTGACCCACATTGGCCACATAGGCGATCACATAGCGGTCGGCCGCGCGAGAGCGGGCTACGTCCCGCGCCCACCGTACCTCGGTCTCTCCCATCTCGAACTGGCAAGGGTCTTCGGTGCTCGCCTTCACCTCGATATACCAGACCTGCTTGTTGAAGCTGATCCGGAAATCATAGCCAAGATTGTCCCGTCCTTCCTGGCCGACGAAGGCCCCGGAATTACCCGACACCCAGCACCGGTCGATATCCTGACCAGGCTGCCGAGCCTTCAGCCAATGATAGACCGTGAGCTCGCCCAGCCGGCCGATCATGTCCTTCTTCTCTTGCGGTATCCCGCTGTAGGCGCCGCCACCGCCTCCGCCGCCGGATCCGGATCCCCAGCGCCAGCTGCGGCCGCCGCCACCAGCGGACAGCTGTGCAAAGCTGCCGATCGGCCGGTTCAGAAGCTTCTTTGACAGGCTGCCGGCCAACTCGGCGGACAGGCTGAGCCAGTCCACATCGAGCGGGTCGCGCAGCGTCCCATTGAGCCGCACCGATCGCGCTTCGCGACTGCGTCGCTCCCGCTCCTCCCGCGCCTTTTGCGCCGCCGCTTCAATGTCGGTTTCGGGGACGCCCAACACCACTCGGTCGAGACTATGTTTCATGCCGGAGGGCCAGGCGCCGAGCTTTTCCAGCCACATGAGGAGTTCGCTTTCATCCCACTGGCGGCAGTCGAACGCGCCCGCATCATCGAGCCTGCGGCGAAGCTCCGTCTCCACCTGCCCGGCGTCGCGCCACAGGTCACCAACCGAAACAGAATGCCGCACGCCCCAGGCGCGCACCAGCGGCGGCGCTGTACGAGCTACCTGACGCAGGATAGTGGCGTTGCCGGTGCGAACGGCCGCGAGATCGCCCAGCCCTTCCGGATTCTCGCCGAGTGCCGGCGCGCCTGTCGCTGCCAGCCATGCCGCCACATGAGCGGCCAGGAGTGGCTCGGGTATCCGCTCATATCGTAGGAGCCAGTCGGGATCGGGCTTGAGGGCGCCCAAGGCTTCGAGGGCCGTCTTGTAGCGCGGATCAGGCGTGAACGCGAGCAGCGTCGGCGCTGTCAGATTGCGAAGCGCGTCGACGATCAGAATGCGATTGTCCGCCACGTAGAAGTCGAGCTGCTGCTGCTGGCCCTCCGGGTCGACGTCCGGCGCGCTTCCCGTCGCAACCAGGCTGGCATTGAAGCTCCCGAACTCCAGGCCCAGCCGTTCGCGCAGCTCCCCTGTCGAAAGCGAAGCCCTGGCCGCCGCCACGATCTCGTCCACGCTGCTCACCGCAGGCAACAGGGATCGCAACTGCTCGGTCGCTACGCCCGCATCCTCCAGCGCGGCAGCCTCGTCTCGCATCCAGGTCTCGAATGCGCTTTCCCCGCCATGGTGGAAGACCACCGCACGAAACCAGGGCGCCAACCGGTCCAGCCGTTCGCCCAGCGCGTCGCGCGCGGCTTCGCCCGCCTGTTCGGTGAGTTCCAGCGCGCGGCACAGACGCAGAAGGTCCCCCTGACCTGAAGGCTGATCGTCGACCGCCACATCGTCGAGCAGCAACTGGCGAGCCAGCAGCTTCATGTGAGGGACAACGGCCGGATGCCGGATAGCCTCGCCGATCGCCGGCAACGCCGCTTCGATCTTGCCCCAGTCGAGCGGGCCGGTTCCCATGACCACAAGCAGTGGCTCGCCCTCGGCCCGCTCGAACTGATAGGCTCCGCGCGCAGTGGGCGGCGTCACATCCTGGCCGTTCAGCAGGAAGCGAAGCGCGGCGGTCTGATGAAGCTCGAGCCGGTCCAGCGTTTGCAGAATGGCGGCACGGTCCGCCGGCAAGCGATTGAGATCGACACTGTCGAGGGCCTCGAGCGCCACGGCGAGCATCAAGCGGAGCCAGGGGCAGCAGCTTACCAACTTGGGGCCCAGGCCCAGTTCTTCGAGAGGCGATCCATCGACCTCGATCGCGTAAGCGAGCTGCGAGGTTCGCCGCACGACGTCGCCGTACAGCTTGTGAAGGAGCACGCCCACGCGCTCCGGCTCGGCCCCGCGGACGTCGAGCAGCGGATCGCCCAGCACCTCGACCAGGCTCGTCGCGATCAGATCCGTGCTGTCTCGAACATAGATCGTCTCGGCGGCACCGGCCGCCACCGTCGCAACGCCGAGCTGACCGCGCCTGCGCACCAAGAGCGCCGCGGGCGGCTTTCCCGGCGGCACGGTCGTATCTTGCGCCCCATATTTCTCAACAAGCCGGGCCCAGCAGCGCGCATAGATGTTGACGAGCTCGCGTTCGTGAAACCGGCGGACGCAGCCTTGGGCGAATTGTTCGGCCAGAAAGCCTGCCTGTTCGAGCAACGTGTCGGGCGCATTGAAGGTCTTGAGCCCGGCATGCTTACGCAGGGTATCGACGACGGCGTCGGGCGTTCGGTCCAGCGCTCGGGCGGCCTTGTAGGAGAGGCGGCGAAGAAACGGCGGGAAGCGATCACTTCCGCGCGCAAGCCAGACCTTGGCGCCTTCCTGCCGCGACCGCTTGAGCCCGTCGGCGCCCGGCTCTTCGCAGGGCAGCCATGCGGCGGATCGCAGGAAAGCCGCTAGCGGCGTGGGCCAATCGCGATTGTCCGAGCGATGATTGTAGCGATGCTTGACCGGCATCCAGAGATGCCGGTGCACAGCACGCCCGATCCAGGCAAGAACGAGCTTGGCATAGGCGTCGAGCGCCTCGTCGCTGAAGGCGTCGACATCTGCTTGCCCTGGCATCCACCACAGCGCCCCGACATCATAATCGGTCGATGTAGGCAGCCCAAGCGAAACTCCCGGCCGGGTCGCGATGTCCTTTTTCAACAGAGATCCGAAACTGTCAGGGAGCCCGAGATCCTTGAGGAAATCGAAGCTCGTCACCCGTCCGGCGCTGACATAATGCTGAAGCTCCTTCGTCCGCGGCTCGAGGCCTCGCTGCACCCCAATCCCGATCAGAAAATCCGTCCAGTCGTCCACGAACCGCGTTCCAAACACGGCGGCGGACGGCGCGGCCAGCCGGCGGGCGCGCACCTCGTCCAGATCGGCGGATCCCGCAGGCGCGAGCTCGAGAAATTGCTGCAGGTCATAGCCAAGGGTGCGGTCGGGCCAGGCCGAGGAGAAGACCGCCTCCGACGCGCGGATGAATTCGCCATCGATCGTCGGCACGAAGAGGCGATAAGCGGAAGACAGCGTGACGGCTCGCTTGATCGCAACCGAGCGGCGCCAGATGGCAAAGGCCCAGCGCAGTCCCGCTGCCCTGACCTTCTTCGTCTCGTCCCGCTCGAGAATCTGCGAAATGCGGGTGAGCAGCGCCTCGCTTTCGAATGCCGTCGCCAGATCCTTCTCCAGGAACTGACGAGCGGCGGCGAGCTCCCCATACCAGGGCAGTCTGTCGTGCAGGAAGGCGAAGAATTCGCGCAGCGGGGCTGGCGGATAGAAATCCTCGCCAATGCTGTCTTCGGCATCGCCGCGCCGTGGCGGCACAAACACCGAAGCTTCGCGCGGCGCGCGGCGCGTCCGGCGCTTGGGCGTCTCCCCCCGCGACGGCTCGGGTCGCGCTTGCGATCGCGTGGCGCGCAGCGAGCCATCCTGGCAAATCAGAATCGCCTTGCCCGCCAGTGTCGAGGCATCGCCTCCCATGAAGTCGGACAGGTCGCGGTAAAAGGCGGTCCAACGCGTCCAATCAGGCCTGCGCGGCTTCGCGATCGCCCTCGCCAGCCCCTCGACAATGATGGCCCGCTCCGATGCGGTCATGCGATCCTTGAAATGGCCGCCGGCATGGCTGCGCAGAAACAGCGCCAACTTCTCGCTGCGCTGCTCGCCAAGCCCCGGCCAGAAGGGCGCGAGGCCCGCGGACTGCCCGTGCCGCGCGATCACGTCGAGCGAGAAGGACGTGTCGGCGCCCTGCACACGGCGCGAGCCCGCCGGACTGACAAAGGCAACCGGCCCGAAGGGGGGCCGGGCGAGCGCATCCCCGGTCCAATCGGCCAGGCATGGAACGAAGTCCGCATCCGCCAGCGAGGACGCCCCCCACTGCCGAACAATCGCAGCGGTCATCGCGGTGCCGAGGTCAATCGCCTCCTCGCCCTCGCCATCGCTCTCGCCCTGCAGTAGGCTCGTCGGCGTATTCCAGAGCAAGAGGTCGACAGCCGCCCGCACAGCGGTGAGGAGGGGGACCTTCGCTTCCATTTGCGCAGAGCCATGTCGCTCCAGCCAGGCCGCCGTCGCGGACGCTAGCTTTACCGCATGATCGAGCACCAGGGCATTGACCCGCACGGCAGGGTCGAGGCTCGTCCGGTTCGAACTCGGAAAAAAGCTGCCGTGCAAATGGCCGCGGAACGGAGACGTGGCGCCGCGCCCCATTGGCAAGAAGGTGTAAAGACGAGGGTGAAAGTCCGGCATCGTCTCGCCGATCGGGACAGCAACCGCTACCTCGCCGCTGCCTTTCCACCCCTTCCAGCTCTCCGGAAGTGCGCCACTTTCAAGGCCCTCTGCAACCGCCGCCTGCATGTCGCTCTCGGGGATTTCCGCCCGGGCGACCCAGAAGGAGTCGTTTTCGCCCAAATCGACCAAAGCTGGACCTTGATCGTCTTCGAGCGGCGTCTCGCTCCGGGAGAGTTTCAGGTCGAGCGCGTCCTCCTTGATCCGGTCACCCTGGATTTCTGCGCGCAGCGTCGCAATTCGGCGCAGGAACAGCAGCATCGGCGCTTCGGCCTTGGCCAGGCCCAATATCTCGGCGCGAACCACATCGAGGGCAGCCTGGTTGCGCAGCGGCAATCGGATCACGCTCGAGAATCCCTTGCGCGCGAATTCCTTCACCGTGTCCGGCGTCTGGTCCAGCCAGCGAGGGATGTAAAAGGCTGGAAGGTCGGTGCGCGCGAGCGCCCGCGTGGCCTCGTCGGGAAGCAGCGGATCAAGTTCGCTGCCGCGGGCGAAGGTGAAGCGATAGCCGTCGAAGAGATCACCCGGACTGTCCTCGGTCAGGCGCGAATAGATTTGCGGAATATCGCTGACGTGCCGGACACTGCGAAAGCCGAGGCCCTTGTTGCCGACCGCCTCGCCCGGCGGCTTGCTCGACAAACCCATTTCGCAAAGCGCGTCGACATTCCTGGACGCAAAAGGTTGCCCTCGATTGGCGACGTAAAGCGTGCCGCTGTCGCCTTCATCACCCGCGAGCAGGACAGCGATCTCTCCATCCCGTCGCGCCCGGTCATGGGCGTCGTGCCCGTTCTGGATGAGTTCGATCAGGAAGCGGCCGTGATAGTCCGCGATGATGTGCTGGGAAAGGCTCTGGTTCTGCTTGTGGACGGGGTCGTAATAGACGCCGTCCTCGTCGATCGTTCCGCAGAAACCCTTGATCTTCCGACTTGCGATGCGCTCGATATGGGCGCGCGGCGGCAACGCCGCCAAAAGACTGGCGCGCTCGGACAAGGCAGCTGGGCTGCGGTCTGGGTCACTTACGGTTGCGATCGGCTTTCCCCCTCCGCGCACGTTGCCCATGCGCCGTGCTACGCGCAAGGCCGGCGAGCGGCATCTCGGCGGATGGCTTGGCATCGGGTTTGACTTGGGGGCACAAGGGGGACATCATCACCCGATGCAGATGCTGCGTCATCACTTCCGGTTCCGCCACCACGGGGGACAGCTTCTCGCGGGCATTTAGCCCCGGGTTCCGGCGCATCCTGCCCCGAGCCCGGGGCTCGATCAGTACAATGTGACGCACCACTTGGATTGGTGCGCCTTGTCTCTATTCCGGAAAGCCATAGCCATGACCAAGACCAAAGCGGCCCGCCGGCCGCCCATCCATATGATCGACAGCGAAGCCGATATCCTGGCCGATCTGGCCACCAGCGCCGCCAGCCGCCTGCCCCAGGTCAGCCAGTTGCTGCTGGAGGAACTGGGACGCGCCACCATCCACAAAGCTGAGAGGATTCCGGGCGACATTGTCACGATGCACAGCGTGGTCCAGTTCACGGACGCGGCGAGTGGTAAGGAGCATCGCTACCAGCTCGTCTATCCCAAAGACGCCGACATCGCCGAAGGACGTATATCCATCCTTACACCGGTCGGTGCCGGGCTCATCGGCCTGCGCGCCGGACAATCCATTCTCTGGCCCGATCGCGATGGACATGAACGGCTGCTCACCATCGCGAAGGTAAGCCGCGAGCCGCTGCCGCTTAGCTAATGACTGTGTTACCTAGCCGGGCGCCGCGCGCACTGCTCCTGCACTGGAGGCCTGAATGCGTGTAAACACCGACAAATCTATGAAATTGGCGCGTTACGTCAAAGCCAAATACGGAACATGGCAGGCTATGCGCAGGGCTGCCAGGTTGGAGAATGGCATTTTCATCATCGATCGTGGCGCCGCCGGCGGCGAGGAAGCGAAGGCCCCCCACCCGGCAAAGTCGATATAGTCAGTCCCGGCCTAGGCGCTCGCCGCAGATCGTCGACCGTATTGCGTCGCCGAAATGGCCACCTGCAACGATAGCATGTCGGGACCTTCATCAATCAAGCGCAATCTGCACGAACACCGAGCTGCGACAATTGAAAGCTTTTCCTCTCAGGCAGCCCTGCTGTAACTTGCATTGGACCACACAACCCGGAGCATTGCGCATGTTCAAACGGCTGAAGCAGCAAATGCGCAGTGCTCCGTCCCGAAGGTGGTGAAGCTGCCCGGGCAAACGAAGACAGCCGCCCTGGTCATCTCCGATGACGAAATTCGAGCGGCTTTCCGCCAGGCAACGCTCAATCATCTGGCCGACGTCCACGGCCTGAAGCCGGTCTACCGCTCCGATCTGCAGTCTGAGAAGGCTTTCAAAGCGGCCCAGGCAGACATGCCTCTCATCGCCGTCTGGAACGAGCACCAAAGGCCGGAGGGCCTAGCCTTCTCCCTTTCGGTCAATATGCTGCTCGTGAAAGCGGCACTCGGGGAATATATGGAGGAGCTCGATCCCTGGTTCAACGAGGAGTGTGCGCGCATAGTCGCCGATTTCAAGGATCTTACCTATAATACGATCGTGCAAACCGCGACCGAAACCGGATGGACCCCCAGCGCCATCTGCGCAGCACTCGCCGGCAAGCCGAACGCCTGAGCCAAGGCGATGCCCCCAATGACCTGCTAGCCGACGGCATCCGCGCGAAGAGCGCCCCTGCCACCCCCACCCCTCTCACCGAAGACACCACGATGGCCTTTCGTACAGCCTCGCATTAAGCGCTTGAGGGTGTTCGCCCTTGGGAGAAATCATGTCGAAGATCGATGAGAAGCTCGAGCCCGTGCTCGATCAGGTCCTGCGCCGGAATGCAGGAGAGCTCGAATTTCACCAGGTCGTGACCGAGGTCCTCGAAAGTCTGGGCCGCGTCGTCGCGAAATATCCCAGCTATCTCGAGAACGCCCTCATCGAGCGGATCTGCGAGCCCGAGCGCCAGATCATCTTCCGCGTCCCCTGGGTCGACGACCGGGGCCAGGTCCACATCAACCGCGGCTTTCGCGTACAGTTCAACTCGGCACTCGGCCCCTATAAGGGCGGCCTGCGCTTCCATCCGTCGGTGAACGTCGGCATCATCAAATTTCTCGGCTTCGAGCAGACGTTCAAGAACGCGCTCACCGGCCTTCCGATCGGTGGCGGCAAGGGCGGCTCCGACTTCGATCCGCGCGGCCGATCGGACGGCGAGATCATGCGCTTCTGCCAGTCCTACATGACCGAGCTTCACCGGCACCTGGGCGAATATACCGACGTCCCCGCCGGCGACATCGGCGTGGGCGGCCGGGAAATCGGCTATCTGTTCGGTCAGTACAAGCGCCTGACCAATCGCTACGAAGCCGGTGTCCTTACCGGAAAGGGCCTGGTCTACGGCGGCTCCCGCGCGCGGACCGAAGCAACCGGCTACGGCGCGGTGTACTTCGTCGAACGCATGCTCGCGACCAAGCAGCTCACCTTCGAAAATCGCCGCGTGGTGGTGTCGGGCTCGGGTAATGTCGCCATCTACACCGCCGAGAAGATCACCGAATTCGGGGGAAAGGTCGTCGCCTGCTCGGACTCCAGCGGCTATGTGGTCGATGAGGCCGGCATCGATCTCGCGCTCCTCAAGGAGGTCAAGGAAAGCCGCCGGGAACGCATTTCGGAATATGCCAGGCTCAAGGGCGACGGGGCACGTTTCTCCGATACCGGCTCCATCTGGGATGTCCCCTGCGAAATCGCCATGCCATCCGCCACTCAAAACGAACTCACCGGCCGCGACGCCAAAGCGCTCATCGAGAACGGCTTCCTGGGTCTCGCCCGTGCCATCATGCTCGCTATTCTGGCTGTCAGGGCATCGCGTCCGCACCGCGCGCCCCAGCCGCCCGCCATCGTCCCGGGACGCTTCGTCTCGGTGCTCATCCCCGCCTTCAACGAGGCCATGGTGATCGAGCCTTCCGTGCGCCGGGTCCTTGCGAGCACGCAGGTTGAGGTCGAGGTTATCGTCATCGACGACGGGTCGACAGACGCGACCAGCGCAATCGTCCGACAGGCCTTCTCGGACGAACCGCGCGTGCGCCTTCTCACCCTTGAAAATGGCGGCAAGGCACGCGCCCTCAATCGCGGCCTGGAACTCGCCCACGGCGAGGTCATCATCGCGCTCGATGCAGACACGCAATTTGAGCCCGAAACCATCGCGCGCCTGGCGCGCTGGTTCGCCGATCCCGCGATTGGCGCCGTCGCCGGCAATGCGAAGGTCGGCAACCGGATCAATCTCGTGACACGCTGGCAGGCCATCGAATATGTGACGGCCCAGAACCTGGAGCGCCGCGCGCTCGCGCAGTTCGATGCCATCATGGTTGTACCCGGCGCCGTCGGCGCCTGGCGCAAGACGGCGCTCGCGGACGTCGGCGGCTACCCGACCGACACGCTGGCCGAGGACCAGGACCTGACCATCGCCATCCAGCGTCACGGCTGGCGGGTCACCTATGATACCGATGCGATCGCCTGGACCGAGGCCCCCGAAAGCTTCCGTGCGCTCGTCAAGCAACGATTCCGCTGGGCCTTCGGCACGCTGCAATGCCTGTGGAAGCACCGCGCCGTCTGGAAAACGGGCCGCCCGGCCGGTCTCGCCTATGTCGGCGTGCCGCAGGCCTGGGTGTTCCAGATCGGTTTCGCGGTGATCTCGCCGCTTATCGACCTGGCGCTGGTCGTCAGCCTCCTCACGACAATCCTTCGGGTGAGCCAGCACGGCTGGGCGCAGACCCAGAGCGACGTGCTGCGCATGGCGGTTTACTGGATCCTGTTCACCGCCATCGATGTCCTGTGCGGCTGGATCGCCTATCGGCTCGAGCGGCGCGAGAAGCGCTATCCGGCATTGCTCCTGGTCGCGCAGCGCATCGTCTATCGCCAACTCATGTACGGCGTCGTCATCCGCGCGATGGTCAACGCCGTCCGCGGGCCATGGGTTGGCTGGGGCAAGCTTGAGCGAAGCGGGCGCGTATCCACTTAGCGCGCTGGAATCAGGCCGCCATTCCCCACGGTTGTCTGAAGCAACGGCGCCTGGATGTGCGCTCGACTGTGACCGGCGACATCGACCGGTTCAGTAGAGACTTCTGTCGCAAGAAGTAAAGCAGGTCAGCTTCACCTTTTGGTTCCATGACAAATGGTTAACGTGAATTGCCCGGTTGTCGAACCTAGTATCGTCTTCGCGAGTCGCATTGCAATCCCGCTGCGCTCGTTGGAAGAAGGACCAGGACGATGAAGACCTTCATGCTTGCCGCCGTCCTCGCGATCGGCGGCGTAAGTGCTGCAAATGCCGCCGAACCGGCGGGCGACTATCCGCTGTGTTCGAAGACGATTACCGACGAATGCATCAACCCCTCGCAGGCGCCCCGGGCGACAGCCCACAAGGCCCATCATGCCCGCCATGAAGCGAGCCGGCTCCAGCACAAGGCGGCCACCCAAGGCAATTGACCTGCCGCTGACGGGGGCCCGCGCAAGCGGCCCCCGAAGCCGCAGCGAGAACCAGGGGCATGCTGCCAGCCGTTTTCCGGATCGCATTCTTCGGACGCCGATGCTTCGCCGGCAAGCTTCAGTAGCGCGACTGCCGTTCGTAGAGCTCACGATAGTGCTGGATCCGCGTCACGCGCAGGCCCGGCAAACCGGAGCGGTCGACCGCGCGCTGCCAGCCGGCGAACTCCTCAAGCGTCAGGTCATAACGGTCGCACACCTCACCGATCGTGAGCAGCCCGCCATTGACCGCCGCGACGACTTCGGCCTTACGTCTGACGACCCAGCGCGACGTGTCCGGCGGCGGCAACGTCTCGAGGCTCAGCGGCTCACCCAGCGGCCCGATCACCCGCGCGGGGCGAATTTTCTGCCCTTCGATCATCCTAGCTCTCCCGCGATTTGGAGGAGCCGATAGTGATCGGACAGGGTTTCCAATGTCTGAGCCAAGGGGCTTAACAGACCATTAGCCGTAGCGGCGCGGCGCATTTCTCGAACCTGTCATCGCCGCCCATAGCCTCGAGGCCAGGGCCACTGGACGGCCCAGCATCCGCCGCGCGGCTCGGTGGCGAACGCCCTGTCATTTGCGCACCCCGCGATGCGTGCTACGCTCGGCGGATGAGCGGCCTTCCAGCCTTTCTCCGGTTCGCAGCGCACGGCGGCACCCTCATGACGCGCCTGCACCCCTCGGCGCGGGCCTGCCTCTAAGCCAGGCGGGACACGCGGCCGGGGTGCGACAGCCAAGGCTCGCTCGAGCCTCCCGAACGATGCGTCCCCTCAGCGGACGCCCACCGACTGGACCTTCTTCATGAACAGCCAAACCCCCGCGCAAGACACGGGGCCCCTCCTGTCCGCCCACCGTCCGGCCATAGAGACCGCCATGGCGCAGCATCTCGCAAGCGGGCCTGCGCCGACGGAAGCGGACCAGCACGCCGCCCGCGACTTGGTGGGCCTTCTCATCGCCGCGCTATCGTGCGCCGGCAGCCCTCGCGCCGATCCGCTCGCGATACCGCGACCATATTACGCCCTGTTTGGAGACGGTCTCGCGCCGGTGCTCAGGGACGTGCTCGCCAGCGATGCCGATGCGCCCCTCCTCGCGCGCTGCATCGACGGTTTCTGGGGCGCGATCCGCGACCGGGAGCAGGCCGTCTGATGCCGGCCAGACGCCAATATGGAAGACAAGGAAGCCAGGGACGGGTAGGACGATCCGATGACGTCTTTCCTGCCCCAGCGGCGACCTGAGATCGCGATCGATTTCGGGACCGCGAACATCCGCGTCCTGCGCCGCGGCGACGGTCTCGTTTTCGACGAGCCATCGCTTTGCTGTGTCGCCGGCAAGCACAGCATGACCAGCCTCTTCGCCGCCGGCCGCGAGGCCTACGCAATGATCGACCGCACGCCAGCGGCCCTGCGCATCGCGCGGCCGCTCTGCCGCGGCGTGCTCCAGGACATCGATGCGGCAAAGCGGGTGCTTCGCTATGCGCTGTCGAAGTCCACGGGCAGGCGCCGCTGGCGCACGCCTGCCGCTATCATCGGCGTGCCCGCCGACGCGACCCAGGCAGAGCGCGGAGCGATGCTCACCGCAGCGGCCGACGCGGGGCTCGGCCCGATCACGCTGCTCACCGAGCCCTTGGCCGCCGCCATCGGGGCCGGGCTCGCGGTCGATGAGCCCGCCGGGTCGATGATCGTGGAATGCGGCGCGGGAACGACCGAGGTCGCGGTCTTCTCGCTTGGCGGGATTTGCGGGACCGGATCAGTGCGGATCGGCGGCGACACCCTCAATCGCGCGCTCGCCGACCAGGTCCATCTCCAGCACAAATTCCTCATCGGCGATCGCTCGTCCGAGCAGCTCAAGCTCGACTATGTCGCGCATAAGGGCTCACGCAGCGCGCAAGGCGATGCGATACCTGTCAGCGGACGCTGCCTGCGCACCGGCCTCCCCAAGACGATTGCGATCAAGATGGCCGATCTCGACCGGGTCGTCGAAAAGCACGTAGCCCAGATCGTGAAGGTCGTGCGTGACGTGCTCGGGCAGACCGCGCCCGACCTTAGCCAGGATATCCATGACAAGGGCATCCTGCTGACGGGCGGCAGTGCTCTCGTGCCCTTGATGCGCACTATGATCGCGGAGGCGACGGGGCTTGAGGTCATGACGGCCGATGAGCCCGCGCAATGCGTCGCCAAGGGCCTGGAGCGACTGCTCGACGCTTGAGCGGATCCAACTCCGCTGTCGATCCAGGGAAAACCGAACAGACCGGCGATGCAGGAGCCCTGGAGGCAGCTGACCGACGCGAGCGGGCGGGCGGGCGAGAAACTTCTTCCCCGTCGCTGGGCGGAACGGGTTAGCTCGCGTCAGGCTTTGGCAACAGCGCCGTCGCCACGCCCAACAACGGCAACCACGCGCACAGACCATAGACCCAGACGATACCGTAGTGATCGGCCAGTTGGCCAAGGCCTGCCGCACCGATACCGCTGATCCCGAACATGAGCCCAAACATCAGGCCCGAGACCATGCCGACCCGTCCGGGCACGATCTCCTGCGCATAGACGACAAGCGCGGCAAAAGCCGAGGACAGGATCAGTCCGATGATGACCGCCAGGATCGCGGTCGCTGTCAATCCGACGTGGGGCAGGATCAACGCAAAGGGCGCAACGCCCAGGAACGACACCCAGATCACCGCCTTGCGTCCGATCCGGTCGCCCACCGGACCGCCGGCAAAAGTGCCGAGCGCGACCGCCGCCAGGAAGCAGAAAAGATAGAATTGCGACTCCCGTGCCGTGAGGCCGAAACGCTCGATCAGGTAGAAGGTGAAGTAGTTGGTGAACGCGCCGATATAGATGAACTTGGCGAATAGCAGGACGCCCACAACGCCGAGCGCGCACGCGACCAGCGCCTTGTTCAGAGGCTGGGCCGCCGCCGCCGAGGCGGAAGCAGCGCGAGCCTGCGGATGATGCAGCCGCCAGCGCGTGACGAGGAACAGCACCCAGATCGCGGCGATGGCGGCCAGCGCAAGCCAACCGACCGAGGTCTGCCCGAACGGCAGGATCACGGCCGAGGCGATGAGAGGGCCAAGCGCGGAACCGCTGTTGCCCCCGACCTGAAAGCAGGATTGCGCAGTTCCGAACCGGCCTCCCGAGGCCATTCGCGCCACCCGCGAGGCTTCGGGATGAAAGGTCGCCGAGCCGATGCCGATCACGGCCGAGGCCATCAGCAACGTCTCATAACTGCCGGCGAGCGCCACGCCGGCGATACCGATGAGGGTCACCGCCATGCCCGCGGGCAGCAGCCAGGGCTTGGGATACTTGTCGGTGTGCAGCCCGATCCACGGCTGCAGCAGCGAGGCGGTGATCTGATAGACCATCGCCAGCCAGCCGATCTGGCCGAACGTCAGGTGATATTTCGCCTTCAGCATCGGATAGATGGCCGGAAGCACCGACTGGATGAGATCGTTGAGCAGATGGGCCACCGCTACCGCGCCAACGATGCCGGTAACGAAACCCTGCACGTGCGGCGCGCGGTTTTCGCCCGAGGGAGCGGCGGGCGTTGTGCTGACGATCGGGGCGGCGTTGGTGGCCATCGAAACTGCTTTCTTCTTAAATCTGCGCAACCGCCTGTAGCGAGGTGACGAGCGTCCCGCTTCGCCCTATGGGTCATTCGTTTCTGCGATTGGGACAAAGCCATGAACATCATGACTACCGAGCATGACAAAGCGCCGCGCCCGCTCGTCGCGATCGGGCATGACTATCCGCCCTCCTACGAGCTCGCCGAACATCGTCATCGCCGCAGCCAGTTTCTCTATGCCGCGCGCGGGGTCATGGCAGTGAGCACACCCGATGGCGCCTGGGTCGCCCCGCCTGAACGGGCGGTATGGATCCCGGGCGGAACGGCACATTCTGTGCGCATGGTCGGAGCGGTACAGACGCGCAGCGTATTGATCGAACCCGGCATCTGTCCGTCGCGCGGCGCGCGGACCCAGGTTGTCGGCGTGTCGGCCTTGCTGCGTCAACTGCTTGTCGAGGCGGCCGATTTGCCGATCGAATATGACGAGCACGGGCGTGACGGACAGGTCATGACCTTGCTCGCGTCAGAAATCGATCGTGCGCCGGCCATCCCCCTGGCAGTGCCCTTCCCTTCCGACTCCAAGCTCGCATCGCTCTGCCACGCCTTCCTGAACCAGCCCGACGCCTCGGCGGCCATCGACCTGTGGGCCAACGCGATGGCGATGAACCGCCGGACTTTTACGCGACATTTTCGCCTGCAGACTGGGATGAGCTTTGGCGCTTGGCGGCAACAGGCTTGCCTCTCGGTGGCCCTGCCAAGGCTCGTGGCCGGCGAACCCGTGACGGCGGTTGCACTGGATCTGGGCTATGACGGACCCGGCAATTTTTCGACGATGTTCAAGCGGGTCCTTGGCGTTCCCCCAAGCCATTATCGTGCGGGGTGACAGCGACCTACGGTCCATGCTGATTGCGACGGCATCGTCGGGTCGTCGACCAGGGTGGCGAGCCTTCAGCGAGCCTTAGAGATCGCCTTTTTTCGCGACTTTCTTGTGAACTGCTATCAGTTCCGGTTCTCTAAAGAATATTGGATCCGCTGCTGCACCCCTCGGTCGGTGCTGCTCCCATCGAAACTTTGTTACCTCGAGCTGTGCTGATCTGGCTCACCCATCAATGATGTGCCGCGCGGCACAAAGCGCGGCACATCATTGATGGCTGGGTCGTGCGACATTTGCTTGCTGCAAAAACACGGCGGTTGATCGGAGCAAGTGCCTTCGGGGAACGTCGGCCATTGAATATTTAGAATATCGTGTTATGTAGATAACCGTCATATCCAAGGAGGCGATGATGGCCACCGCAACAGGGTCGGATTTCTCGGACGTCCGTATTAAGCCGCTAACGGGCTCCGCACGCGACGTGCGCGCGCACCTAAAGGACGATGACGGACCCATCATCGCTTTTCAGCTGGAACATGCTGGCGAGGCTGCGGCCTCTGCCTTTGCCGAGGCGGTTCGCCTGATCGCGCCGATGATTCTGCGCAACCTCGCCGCCCATGAGACAGCAACCCTCGAAAAGCTGGTCGACGCCCTCGTCCCCGCCGTTTCGCCGCCCGAACATCTGCTCACCCAGGCTCGGATGAACGCCGAAGCCCGTAAGGCCGTGCTGGAAAGCGCGGAATGGGTTAATGCCGCCAAGCTTTCCGAAATCGCCGGGTTCTCCGGGCAAAATTCGAGCGCCCAGCCAAACAAGTGGAAGCGCGAGAGGCGGATCTTTGCGCTGCGCCACGATGGCAATGATCTCTATCCGGCCTATGCCCTCGATCCCGACGCGCAGTATCGTCCCGTGAAGAGCCTCGCGCCTATCCTCGAGGTGTTCGGCGACGAACTCGACTCCTGGGATATCGCGATCTGGTTCGCGTCCGCCAACGGGTTTTTGGGCGGCGCTCTGCCACAGGATCTCCTCATCAGCGATCCCGAGCGCGTACTCGCGGCCGCGCGAGACGAGGTCGCAGGCGTGCGTCATGGCTAAAGGAGCCAAACCCCGCGAAGCGGGTGCCGATCCAGCCAAGCCGCGAACGCGCAAGATGGCGCCTGTCGCTCCCGCTCCCGCCCGTGCCGGAGCGATCCCTTCGCGCACGATCGCCTCGCCGCCCGCCAATCTCGATGCGCTCGTAAAACGCACGAGCTGGCCAGCGAGCCAGATAATCCATCGCATTCACCCCGATGAATACACCCCGGACGCATTCAATCCCGGGCCTGGCGGCAATGCCCGCTTCAGCCCGATCCGCGATGCCGCAGGTGACGCGATCCCCACCATCTATGGCGGTACCACGCTCGAATGCGCTGCCATGGAAACGGTCTTCCACGATGTGCCTCATGCGCCGGGACTGAAGACCGTCGCGAAGCGCAAGCTCAGGAAGCATCATTATTCCAGATTGCAACCCGCCGCGGACCTCAGGCTCGCCGATCTCGGCAGCACCGCGCTGCGCAAGCTTGGTATTCCGCGGGTCGATCTCATCGAGAGCGACAAGGATTTCTATCCGCAGACCCGCGCCTGGGCGGAGGCCATCCATGCCCAGTGTACGGACGTGCAGGGCCTGGGCTGGGTATCGCGTCAGGACGATAGCGCGCGCGCCCTCATTCTGTTCGAAGACCGGCTGCCGCCCGATCCATTCAGCAGCGTCGAAGCGCCCGTCAATATCGTCGCCGATGCCGACACCTTCACTGCACTCGTCGAGCTCGCCGACATCATCGGGGTGAAGATCACCGGCAAATAGCCACGCGAAGCCCGCTTCGGCGATCCAGCTGCGACCTGCTCCGCCAGGCAGCAGCCTCCCTCCCCTTCCTAAAACCCTGGCGACCGCGCGGCTTGTACGGGCGGCGCCAAAGCCTGGAGAATGCCTATGTTCGAACCGAAATCCAAAATGACCCCGCACGCCGAAGCGGACTTCCTGATCCAGGAAATCCGCGACACGCGCACCGCCTACGACAACGCGACCGTCGACAAGTGGCGCGCCCAGCATCTTGGCATGATCGGTCTGCGCATGAGCGCGCTGGTTCGCGCCGCCCGCAAGGTGCTCGCCGCCGCCCACCCGACAACCCAGAGCGACACCGACGCGGACCAGTGCACCATGCTGGAAGCGCGTACCAGCACCTATCTCAATTCTGCCAGCCGGCTTTCCGCCACGATGGAGCATGAGTGGCCCCGCGACATCCAGCAGGAGATTGATGCGCAGGCCGACGACCTTATCCGCGATGCAGACGCGATTTCGGCGGAGCTCGCCGCAATCGTCGCACGATATCCCGCCCCCTGACATCCGTGCTTCTCGGCCATCCCGCGCGATCACCGCGGGTGGCCGGGCGCCAGTGAAGCGCCCAGGCGGAAAGCGCTGATTCAGTCCGCAAGCAGCTTGTCGATCGTGACGGGCAGGCTGCGTACCCGCACCCCGGTCGCGTGATAAATGGCATTTGCGACTGCGGCCGCAGTGCCGACTATACCGATCTCGCCCAGGCCCTTCACGCCGAGCGGGGTGACTTCGGGGTCCGGCTCGTGGACGAAGATCACCTCGATATCGTGGATGTCGGCATGGGCAGGCACATGATATTCCGCGTAATTGTGGTTCATGAACCGGCCGAGCCGGTGATCGAGGAAGCTTTCCTCGTGCAGCGCCGCGCCGATCCCCATCACGACCCCGCCAAGTATCTGGCTGCGCGCGGTCTTGGGGTTGATGATCCTGCCGGCCGCGATCGCGCTCACCACTCTTGTCACACGGACGACGCCCAGCTCCTCGTCCACCCGCACCTCGCAGAACACCGCGCTATGGGTGTTGCGCGACTTGCGCATCAGACTGACCATGTCGAGGGGGCCAGGCTGCGCTGTCTTCTCGACCTCGATCCTGTCCAGCGCCGCAGCCTCCATCGCCGCCGTGAAGGGGACCGCTTCCCCCTTGCCGTCACGGCGGCGCATGGTCCCATTCTCGAAGAGCAGGTCATCCAGCTTCGCGCCCGCGAGCGGATCGCCGTCCATCTTCACAGCAGCCTTGGCGAGCCGGGCGGCCACGCCATGACAGGCAAGCTGCACCGCTGCGCCCACTGACGCCGCGCCCCAGGAGCCGCCCTCTACCGGCGATAGCGGAAGGGTGGAATCGCCGAGCTTTGCCGTGATAGCCGAGGCCGGTAGTCCGAGCGTATCCGCCGCGACCTGGGTCATCACCGTATAGGTGCCCGTGCCGATGTCCGACATCGCGCTTGCGACTTCGAGCGTGCCGTCGGTCTTGAGCGTCGCACGGACCGCGCATTTGGAGAACATCGCGTCCCACATTCCGGTCGCCATGCCCCAGCCGATCAGTTCCTTGCCTTCGCGCATCGAACGCGGCTGCGGGCTGCGCCTGTCCCATCCAAAAGCCTGGGCACCCTGCGCATAGGCTTCGCGCAGAGCCTTGCTGGTGAACTCGGTCCCGTTCATCGCGTCGATGTTGGAGTAATTCTTCACCCGCAAGTCGAGAGGATCGATGCCGACCGCGTAGGACAGCTCGTCCATCGCCATCTCGAATTGTGTCATGCCGGTCGCCGCGCCGGGCGCGCGCATGTCGCCAGGCGTATAGGTGTCGACCGGCGCGATAAAGGAGGCACCTTCCGCGTTCTCGCAGGCATAGTTCATCATGCCCCAGTTGACGACGGTCTCCATGTAATTCTCGAACCTGGACGTCAGGGTCGTGGCGTCGGTCAGGATCGCTGTCAGAGCCCCGTCCCGCTCGGCACCAAGCGAGATCGAGTTGAGGCATTCGGGGCGGTGCGTATGGGTAAACATTTGCTGGCGGGTGAGCACGACGCGTACCGAGCGTTTCAGCTTCAAGGCGGCCATGGCCGCCAGATAAACATTATATTGTGGCCGCAGGCCCGAACCGAACGCGCCGCCGACAAAGGGATTGAGCACGCGGACATCGTCGGCCTTCAGGTCGAACGCGCCGGCCAGATAGGCCTGCACATTCTGCGGACCCTGTGTCTTGTCATGAACCGTGAGCCTGCCGTCTCCTTCGAAGAAGACGGTCGAGGCATGCATCTCCATGGGATTATGGTGCTCGGCGCCCTTGTGATAATCGCCGGCGATCGTGACCGGTGCAGTCTCGAAGGCCGACCGCGCGTCGCCGCGGTTCTTGGGGGGATAATATCCTGACCGCTTCTTCCTGGGTACGAACTTTTCCGCAAGCGCGACTTCGAACCGGGTATTGTGCGCAGCCTGCTCGTAGCTGAGCTCGACGAGACTTGCCGCATAGCGCGCCGCCTCGAATGTCTCGGCGACGACGAGGGCGACCGGCTGGCCATTATAGTGGATCTGCGCGTCGCACAGGGGGCGCAAGGGCGAGCCGGGCGGGGCAACGTCATCCTGAAATTTCTTGTCCGCGGATGCGATCTCCAGCCGATTTTCATGGGTGAGCACATCGACGACGCCTGCGACCGCGCGTGCGGCACTGTCGTCGATCCGGGTGATCCGCCCGCACGCGATCGCGGCATTGACCACGACCCCATGGAGGAGGCCAGTGGCGGGATATTCGGCGGCATAGCGCGCCTTGCCGGTCACTTTGAGAAGACCCTCGACCCGGCTGAGCGGAGCGCCGATGCCGTCGCGGGCGATGATGGCTGCCATGGTCATGTCCTCAGGCGACGCGTTTGTCGGTTTGTGACTGCGGCGTACCGGCCGCGGCCTGCGACAGCGCCCGCACGATCGCGCGACGCGCAAGCGGGATCTTGAAGTCGTTCTCGCCCTGGCCGGCCGCACCGTCGAGCAGTGCGTCAGCGACCTGCCGGAAGACCGCTTCGTCCGCCTCGCGGCCGACGAGCAACTGTTCGACGTGGGGAAGGCGCCAGGGCTTGTGCGCCACGCCGCCAAGCGCGAGGCGCGCCTCGGCGATCCTGGCGCCCTCGATACGCAGAGCCGCCGCCACCGACACGAGCGCGAAGGCGTAGGACAAGCGGTCGCGCAACTTCAGATAGGTGTAGTTCTGCGTGAAATCCTCATGCGGAAGAATGATGGCCGTGACGAGCTCGCCGCGCTCGAGGCTGTTGTCGCGCGCGGGATCCTCGCCGGGCAGGCGATGATAGTCGGCGAACGCGATCGTGCGCACGCCGTCCGGGCCGGCCACTTCCACCTGGGCCGAGAGCGCGGCCAGGGCGACGCACATGTCCGACGGGTGGGTTGCGATGCACTGATCGCTAGCCCCCAGAATGGCATGGATGCGGTTGACCCCACCGATCGCGCCGCAGCCAGAGCCCGGAACCCGCTTGTTGCAGGCGGTCGCCGTGTCATAAAAATAGTAGCAACGCGTGCGCTGGTTGAGATTCCCGCCATTGGTCGCGGCATTGCGCAGCTGGGGGCTGGCGCCCGCCAGGATCGCCGACGACAGGAGCGGGTAACGCTCCTGGACGCGCCGGTCATAGGCGGTGTCGGCGTTGGGCACGAGCGCACCGAGCCTCAATCCCCCATCCTCAGCCTCCTCGATCCTGCCCAGAGGCAGCCGGGTAATGTCGATCACGCTCGTCGGCCGTTCGACATGTTCCTTCATCAGATCGACCAGGTTCGTGCCACCCGCGATGTAGCGCGCACCGTCCTTTGCAGCCAGCCTGACGGCGTCCGCGATCGACGTTGGCCGCGCATAGCCAAAGCGGTTCATGCTCGCTCTCCCAAAACCTGCTCGATGGCGTCGGCGATGTTCGTATACGCGCCGCAGCGACAAAGATTGCCGCTCATGAGCTCGCGTATCTCCTCCCGGCTTCGGGCACGGCCTTCGTTGATCAGCCCCTGGGCCGAGCAGATCTGGCCCGGCGTGCAATAGCCGCACTGGAAGGCGTCGTGGTCCAAAAACGCCTGTTGCAGCGGATGCAGCGCATCCCCATCGCCCATCCCCTCGATCGTTATGATGTTATCGCCATCATGCATCACCGCAAGACGCAGGCAGCTGTTGATCCGGCGGTCGCCGACCAGCACGGTACAGGCACCGCACTGGCCATGATCGCAGCCCTTCTTCGTGCCCGTGAAATCGGCATGATCGCGCAGCAGATCGAGCAGCGTTACCCAGGGCAGGACCGTGAACGCCTGCCGTTCGCCGTTGATGGTGAGGCTGATATCGAGAGGTTCGACGTCGCCAGGGGCCGCGGGTTTGGAAATGGTGGCCATGGCAGCTCCATGTCCCGCGCGGGAGCGCGGCTCTGTTCAATAATCCCCCCGGTCGCCCCGTGGTTCCCCTAGGATCGCCGATTGCGCAGGAACAGGCCGCCCAGGATCACAGCAGCCCCGCCGACGAGCGCCGCAGCCGCGTGTGGCCGTGTCCGTGCCGCCAGGGTTAGGCTCGATCGGCGCCCTTCCTCGTTGCGCGAGCGTGCCTCGCCATCAGTGCCGGGCCCGAAAAGATTGTCACCTTGCGTCGCGGGCTTCGAGCGATCGACGAGAAAAGGCCCGACGAGCGGCGCGAGACGCTCGAACAGCGCCGGAAAATGGCTGGCGAACAACACCTCCAGCCGTCCGATGCCGCCGACCGTGAGGGCACGAACATTGTGGGTCGCGGTATAGAGTATGGCATCGGCCACGAGCGCCGGATCATAAGGCGGCGGCGGGATCCGCGCTTGGCCGTCCTCGTGATTGGCGGCATGCATCGCGATCGGCGTGGTCATGCCCGACGGCTTGATCAGCGTCACCCGCACCGGCGATCGCGCGGCCTTGAGTTCGATCCGCAGCGAGGCGACGAAGGCGTGGATCGCATGCTTGGAGGCAGTATAGGCGCCCATGACAGGCGAAGGCATGTCGCCGGCAATCGAGCCGATCGTAACGAGCGCGCCGCCGCTTGCCGTGAGATAGGGCACGGCGACCTGCGCGCTGTTGACCGCCCCGAAATAGTTGGTGCGGAACAATCGCTCATGTTCCTCCAATGGCGTGGCGAGCAGCGGCGCATAGATGGCGACCCCCGCGTTGCTGACCCATGTGTCGATGCGGCCGAAGGCCGCTATGGCGCAGGAGGCCGCGCGCTGCAGCGCCTCGCGCTCCCCGACATCGGCGACAGCGTAAGCCGCCCGGCCACCGTCCGCCTCGACCTCCTGCACGATCGCGCGCAGGGCCGCGTCATTCCGGCTGATGAGGAACACGCGCGCGCCGGCCCCTGCCGCCTTGCGCGCGGTAAGCAGGCCGATGCCAGAGCTCGCGCCAGTGATGACGAAGACCTGATCGGAAAGCGGTCGGTGCGGCATGGGGCGGTCCGGTCGGTTTGCGGCGGTAGCCGTGCGACCGCATAATGGATGCGCTACGGGAACTCGCCTGCCCGGCGACGGGTTCCGGGACAGACGCTAAATCCAAGGAACACCTCATGCCGCAGCCGGTTCTGTTCTCCCCCGATGTCGAGACGCCTGAGCCGGAGGAAGCGGAGACCAGCATGGCGATCGACCGGGAACTGCACAGGATCCTCGAGACGACCTCGCAGGATTATGGGCACGCGGTGCGAAGCGTGCATGCCAAGAGCCACGGCCTGCTTGAAGGTATGCTCATCTTGTTCGACGGCTTGCCGGCCGAACTTGCCCAGGGCATCGCCGTCCGCCCCGGCCACCACAAGGTCGTGCTGCGCATCTCGACGAACGCCGGCGACATCCTTCCCGACAGCGTCTCCCTGCCGCGCGGGATGGCGATCAAGATCCTGGGCGTCGAAGGCGAGCGGCTTCCAGGTTCCGAGGATGCCAGCACGCAGGACATCATCATGGTCAACGGACCGGCCTTCTCGGCGCCTCGAGCCAAGGACTTTCTCGCCAATCTGAAACTGCTCGCCAGGACCACGGACAAGGCGGAACGCAGCAAGAAGGCGCTGTCAGCCGTCCTGCGCGGCACAGAAGCGGTGATCGAAGCCCTTGGCGGCGAGAGCGCTAAGATCAAACAACTGGGCGGTCACCCTGTCACGCATCCGCTCGGCGAAACCTTCTACAGCCAGACCGCCTTTCGGTTCGGCGACCATATCGCGAAATTTTCGCTCGCTCCTGTGTCGCCGCACCTCGTTGCACTGAAAGACCAGCCGGTCGATTTGGCGGGCCGGGACAATGGCTTGCGCGAAGAAGTAAACGCGGTGATCGCCGCCCACGGCGCGGAATGGGAATTGCGCGTGCAGTTGTGCACCGATCTCGAGGCGATGCCCGTAGAGGATGCCACAGTGGTCTGGGACGAAGCTCAAAGCCCATTCCGCGCGATCGGCCGGATTGTCGTCGAGCCCCAGCCTGGCTGGAACGACGAGAAGGCCAGGCGCATCGACGACGGGCTTGCGTTCAGTCCATGGCATGGCCTTGCCGCTCACCAGCCACTCGGCGTCATCAATCGCGTCCGGCGCAGCGCCTATCCGATGTCGGCCAATTACCGCTCCGCGTACAACCGCTGTCCGATTCACGAGCCGTCTGCCTGATCGCGGCAGTGTCGTAGCCCGTGACGCCATCGAGATGATGGGACGCGAATCGGCGTCAAGACCACCGGCAAGTAGCGTCGGCAACCGGCATGACAACCCTGTAGCAGGGCGCACTCCCTCCTGCGGACGGGAGCTACTTGGGCCTCCTGGACGTAATTTTATTGCGCATGATCCATAGGCGCCGGGAGCGCAGCCAGGCCTAGCGCGTTCCACGACCGAAGGATCACGCGAGGCAGGACATGAAAGCAGCTGACAGTATCATCGAACGCGCCACGGCCCCGAGCCGGCGTCGGAAATTCATCCGGTCTCTCGAGGAGACCGCCGCACGGACGGTGGTCACCGCAACCGTCACTTTCGCAGTGGGCTGGGTGCTCAAGAAGATGTTTGAAAAGTCGGTGGCCGAAGCCGCCGAGGAAGGCGCAAAAGCCGGTGCCGCGGAGGCTGACGCCAGCGCGCAAGACGCCAGCCCTCCGGGCGGTTCCGCCTAGGGTAAAGCGCTTCCGCGCTTTCCATTCCAGCCCAGCCCGCCGCTGCCAAACAGCATGCCGCTAAGCCATGAATTCACAAAAGCCTTGGACCCAGCCGCTCGATGATCATCGCGATCCCCTGCCCACCGCCGATGCACATGGTCACGAGGGCGTAGCGGCCGCCGGTGCGGGTCAGCTCATAGAGCGCCTTTACCGTCAACATGGCTCCGGTCGCGCCCACCGGATGGCCAAGACCAATCCCGCTCCCGTTGGGATTGACCTTCTCCGGGTCGAAACTCAGCAATTTGCTCACGGCGCAGGCCTGGGCTGCGAAAGCTTCATTCGCCTCGATGACATCCATGTCGGTCAGAGTTAGCCCGGCACGGGCCAGAGCGATCGGTACGGCTTCGACCGGGCCCAGACCCATGACTTCCGGCGCGACGCCCGCATGCCCCCAGGCGACGACCCGCCCCATGGGCTGCAAACCGCGTGCTCGCGCCGTCCGCTCCGACGCGAGGATCACGGCCGCGCCGCCGTCGTTGATGCCGCTCGCATTGCCGGCCGTGACGGTACCGCCCTCGGGTTTGAAAATCGGCTTGAGCGATGCCAGACTTTCGGAGGACACGTCCTGACGGACATGCTCGTCGACGTCGAACGACCTGGCTTTTCCCCGCTCCCTTACTTCGACCGCCACGATCTGCGACTTGAAGCGACCTTCCGCGATCGCCCGGGCCGCTCGGGCATGGCTTTGCGCGGCTAGCGCATCCTGCGCCTCGCGGCTGATCGCGTGGCGCTCGGCGACATTCTCGGCGGTGACCCCCATATGCCCGGCGCCGAACGGATCGGTCAGAACCGCGCTCAGTGCGTCAACCATCACCTCGTCGCCCAGGCGCCGTCCCCAGCGCATCGCCTTGGTGACATAAGGCGACTGGCTCATGCTCTCCGCGCCCCCGGCCACAGCAATCTCGCATTCTCCAAGGGCGATCATCTGCGCCGCGGAAATGATCGCCTGCACACTCGATCCGCATAGCCGGTTCAAGGTGAGCGCCGGCGTCCGGTCGGGGATGCCGGACGCGATCGCCGCGATGCGAGCGAGATAGGCGTCGCGCGGCTCGCTCTGGATCACCTGCCCCATGACGACATGGCCGACGTCCTCGGCAGCGATCCCGGCGCGGGCGATCGCCTCGGAAATGACGATACGGCCAAGCTGCCAGGGCGCGACGTCCTTCAGGCTACCACCAAAGTCGCCGATCGCCGTTCGCGTACCGGCCAGAATCACAACGTCTTCCAAGATCGCTCCTTTCAGCGAGCCGCTGGCATCAATGCCGCGCAGTGATGCTTTAAACATCAGTTCTGATTTATTAGCGCGGATAAATGGAGATGTATACCTATGGAATCATCTCGTGGTGGCGCGGGTCGCGGTGGTGGGGTGCCGAGGGTTAGAGGCTCCCGCCGCCGACGCTGGCCGAAGATGTGCTCGGTCACGTCTCCTCGGAGCCAGGATCGGTGTTGCGATCGCTTCGGAGCGCTAATGGATGCAGTGTGCCACTTGCTCGGCTAGGATACCAAGCTTGTGCAAGGGCCCGTCCCCGATGCGACGGCCTTCATATTGTTCCGCGGTCCATCGAAAGGCATCGAACACGCTATCAAAGGGTCCGGCGGACATCGCCGCGCAGCGGCCAAAGCCCGCCTCCAGAAACCAGCAACCTCGGTGGTCACTGTGACAATTCGCGTCCAGGCGAACGAACAGGGCAATCAGGCGATCATCCCGAAAGACCTGCAGACCCTGAACATCCTCGCAGCCCGTATCGACGGATACGGGGGAAAAGCTGTAAGGCATCTGTCTACTCCTGAAGCGGACCCTTACAGATTTGCGCCACTCTCGTCGTTAACTTCGATTTTGTGACCACCCGATTTGTCGCCGATGCTCCACGACACGCCGAATTGTATCGCGGGTGCGGTCCCGTTCTTTTTCACAGGCGTTCCACAGTCTTCCCCGCCTCTTTCCGCCGACTTTCCCACTGCGCGCGAACCAGGCGCGTCACCGGTGTGCCTTTGGCGATAATCCCCATCTTGCTCGCGCCTATGGGCGGGCGGCGAATGGCCAACTAGGGCCGGCGCTTGCCCAGGCGATAGTAGCGCTGGCGGAGGCGGCTCCCACGCCGGGTCACCCTGCCCTGCCCGGCAGGTCCTGCTCGCTGCATGGTCTCGAGCGCGCGGCGCAGGCCATGGATCTGGTCGAGCAGGTGGAGAACGATCTCGATCCCTTCGTCGTTAATCCCGAAATCGCCTTCCAACTGATGAATGAGCCGTGCTCTGGCGGCATCCATCTCCGAGAGCTGCAACGTGCCCGGGTGCTCGGCGACCAGCCATTCGCGCTCGATCCAGGTCGTCAGAACCTTCCGTGCGATACCCGTGCGCTGCACGAAGTCGTCCAGGTCGATCATCGGCTTGTCTCCCGCGGATTGTGTGCCCTGCCCGCCTCCCAGCTTTTCACGAAGGCTTCGAGCTCCGGATCGGACGGCTTGGGCAGTACGATCTTGAGCCTGACCAGTTCGTCGCCGCGGCCGCCGCCTGCACGCGGGGCCCCCTGCCCCTTCAGTCGCAATGTGCTGCCGCTGTTCGAACCGGCCGGCACCGTCATCGACACCTGGCTCGTGGGTGTCGCCACCTGGATCTTTCCGCCAAGCACCGCTTCGCTCAGCGAGATCGGAACCTCGAGAACGAGATCATCGCCTTCTCGCGCAAATCGCGGATCGGGCAGAACCTCGAGCATGATGTAGGCGTCACCGGGGCCGCCGCTGCCAAAGCCCATCCCGCCCTTGCCCTTGAGGCGCAATGTCTGGCCATCGACGACCCCGGCAGGAATCTTGACGTCGAGCGTACCACCACCCGGCAGGGTCAGTCGCTGTTCGCCGCCCGTGATCGCCTGCGCCAAGGTCAGACCCAGGCGGAACTGGAGATCCTCGCCGCGCCGATTGGGCTGCCCTCTCCCACGTTGCCGGAACAAGTCGGCGAACAGGTCCTCGTCGAAATCCGCAAAGCCGCCGCTATTGGCATATCGGCCGTAATCGTTGCTGGCATAGTCCCGGTAATAGCCCTGCGGCGGTCGCTCGGCGCCGGTCTCATCGATCTCGCCGGCGTCGAAGCGACGCCGCTTTTCGGGATCGCGAAGGAGATCATAGGCTCCCGCGACGGCCTTGAACTTGTCTTCAGCCGTACGGTCGCCGGGATTGAGATCGGGATGGAGGGTCTTGGCGAGCTTTCGGTAGGCCTTCTGAATTTCATCCGCCGAGGCTGTCGGCGATACCCCCAAGACCTCATAAGGACTGCTCAACGTCGTGCCCTCGCTCCTGTATCATTGGCCCAGCGCGGCATAGCCGCGCTCATCCAATTTTGTTGCAGTCGGGACAAAAACAAGATTTCGGTTGGGGCTGGCAGCACGATTTTCGTCTGGCTCCGTGGCGCCGTCAGGGCCGCCGGCAAATGAGCGCTGACACTCAGTCGAACCTCTAATCTGCATCAACCGAAGCGGCGAGCCACCACCAGGACAACGGCCAGAACCGCGAAAGACAGGATGAGACTGCCAAGGACGTAGCCTATCGCCGCCGCCTGTTCGCCGCGTTCCCACAGACTGTACGCGTCAAGGCTGAACGTCGACCAGGTGGTGAAACCGCCGATGAGGCCGGTGGTCAGGAAGACCCGCAACTCATGGCTGGTCCCCGAGCGCATCGACAGCACTCCGACGACCAACCCCATCAGCGCCGAGCCGAAGACATTTATGGCCAGCGTTCCATAGGGAAAGCTCGGTCCGAGCAGTCGGAGCGATACGAGCCCTACGAGATGGCGCAGCGCGCCACCGATCCCTGAACCCATGAACACGATGAAGAACAAGCGCATGATTCCTCCTTCGCCAGATGGCGCCGGTAGGAATCATCGTCCCGTGCGAGGGCGGTTCGGCGACATGCCAGGCAGGAATCCATTGCCTCCCGCAACATTTAGGCCTGACGATTTAGACGGTCAATGATAGCCGGAACGAGGCGACCGGCGGCGCTCGCTGCCCATGCCCCGGCTGGCGGGTTCTAACCCAACCGAGGCGCGCCGCCTCTGCGGCTCGCAACCAGGGTGGACGTCGCCGCCGAGCGGCCTTCAGGCCTGTCCATCTCACGGCGCGCCAGCGTCATCGCAACGACCAGGCCCGCCGCGAACAGCGCCCCTTCGACGAACGCGCATGCCGTCTCCGCCACCGGACCAAGACCCTGTTCACCGAACAGGCCGCCGATCTGCGCAAGGCCGATCCGCGATTGCGGGAATGTCTGGACGAGTTGCTCGAAACTCCCGGCCATGAGATGTCCGCCAAGAAGAACGACAACGCTGCCCGCCGCACCGCCGCAAAGCGCCGCGCGCGCTGCCACAGAGCGAAGGGAACGATCAGAGCGGCCCATGCCGGACAAGGTAGCACCAAGGCCTACCCCAGCCCCCAGGAAAAGCCCCTCGAGCCCGCCCGTAATCCCTGTCGGTGACTGGCCGAACAAGAGATTGAACGCGTCGATCCCAAGCAACTTCACGACGCCGCCGACGATCATTCCGCCGACTGCGCCGCCAAGAGTAAGCCATGGGCGTTTTCCAGCGGCCTCGGCCCAAGCGATCCCTAGGCTGACACCCGCGCCGCCCACGAGCGCCACCGCCAGGGTTAGCCAGAGCAACACGAAGACGGAGGACGCGGCGCCGCCTCCGTTCGAGAGCGGCGGCGTCGCGGCGATAAAGCCGTATGCGAGCCCGCCGATCAATCCGGCGCCCCCAGCACCCAGGGTCCCGGCTCCCGCCATCATCGCTACGCGGCGGAGCGCCGAGGGCGCGGCCGACGGGGGAAGCGTGTGGGGGGCCGCGTCTTCGGCCGGGGCAGAGCTTTCGCGCCAGTCGACCTCGGCAATGAAGCGGTAGCCATGCTTGGGTACCGTCTCGATGAAATGCGGACGGCTCGCATCGTCACCCAGACGCTGGCGAAGGAGCCGGATGCACTGGGTCAGCGCCTCGTCGGTGACAGGCACATCTTTCCACACTTCCGCCAGAAAACGGTCCTTGCCGACGAGCGACCCGGCATGGCGCACGAGAAGCGCCAGTGCGTCGAGATAGCGCGCGTTGAGTTCGACCGGAACGCCGTCACGCAGCAGGCGCCGATCCTCGGGATCGAGGACGAACTGGCCGAAATGATATCCACGCGGCGGCACTTTTCAGCAAAACCTCATATGCTTCTCATGACGCTCATCGGTCTTTCCGGGACCCTGATGATCTCATCTCGAATGGAGGCGATATCATGGATGATCATCGGAACGATAGTTACGCAGCGTCCAGCAATGGCAGGCTCAAGCAGGCGCTCAATCCGTGGCGGATCTCGGCCTGGGGGCTCGCGTTGCTTCTCCTCGCGCTCCCCGCCATCGCGATGCGCTACACCCCGCAGGTGCGTTGGGACGAAACCGACTTCCTCGTCACGGGCCTCATGCTCGGCGGAACGGGGCTCGCCGCCGAATGGCTGGTCCGGCGCTCGCCCAATCCATGGTCCCGCGCGGCCAGCGTGGTATCGCTCCTCACCGTTTTCCTGACGGTCTGGGCAAATCTCGCGGTCGGCATGATCGGGTCGGAAGACAATCCCTTCAACCTCCTCTTCGCGGGCGTGCCCATCATCGCCTTCATCGGCTCGGCGATGGCGCGCTTCAAGCCGCTGGGCATGGCGATCTCCCATGGCGCGGCTGCCGCTGCCCAGGCAGGCATCGCGGCGATGGGCGCACAGATTGATGCGCGCGGCGGAACATTCAGCGCTCTGTTCGCCGGCCTCTGGCTTATCGCCGCGGTCCTCTATTGGCTGGCCGCCTCGTGGGCCGAGGGCGCGGCGACATCGTCGCGGTAGCCCTTGATCCAAGTAGCCACGCTCGCTTTTGGCGCCGCAGGGCTGAGCGAACTGTCCGCCTCATCGCTGCGCAAGTATCGGCGCGGCTGAAAGCCTGTTGACGCCCTGACCGATGATGCCCACCCCTGGGCGCAACGCTGCCCCGCCCCACATGCGAATTGGAGACGTGACATGAACCTTGCCGATCTGCTTCCCGAAGGAAGCCTCGACGCCTTGACCCAGCAACTTGGCATTTCACGCGAAGACGCCGAGCGCGGGGCGCAGGCTCTTCTTCCCTCGCTCATCGGCGGTATCAACGGCAAGACGGCGGCCCCGGTTGAACCGGCAGGTCTCGCGGCGCAGGTCCAGGCGCTGGGTGGCTCGGGGCTCATCGATAATGTCGTCGGCTCCAACCCCACTGACACCGGCCTTGGCAATCAACTGCTGGGGAGCCTGTTCGGCTCGAAGGACGTAAGCCGCGAGGTCGCCGGGCAAGCATCGCAGGCCACTGGCCTCGATCCAGCGATCCTCAAGAAGATGCTCCCTATCCTCGCGATGCTCATCGCGGGGCACCTCGCCAAGCGCTCCGGGGGGCAGCAGGGCGGACTGGAATCCATTCTGGGCAGCATCGCCGGTGCGCTCGCCGGTAGCGGCGGGTCCTCCGGAAGCGCCGCGTCAGCCGGCGGGCTCGGCGGCATATTGGGATCGATCCTGGGCGGCCGTTGACCGCCCTCCCTTTCAACCGACTTTGGGGCAGGCCTGCTTATGGACGACCGCGCGCAGATCGAGCATGCCGAAGGCCGGCTTCGCACGGCGATGCTCGCGAGCGATGTGGCGACCCTCGATGCCCTGCTCAGCCCGGACGTGATTTTTACCAACCAGGTCGACGCGCGGCTCAACAAGGGCGATGATCTCGGCGCTCACCAGTCCGGCCTGCTTCGCATCGAACAACTGGACCCCGTCGAGCCACCCCTCGTTCGCCTCCTGGGCGACAGCGCGGTGGTCTGCCTCGCGGTCCAGTTGTCGGGATCCTACGACGCGCAACCGTTCAGCGGCACCTTCGCCTATACGCGCTGCTGGCACCGGCTGCCGGGCGATCAATGGCGCATCGAGGCGGCCCATTGCTCGCCCGTCGTTCGGCCATGATCGTTCCGCAGGATCGGCGCGGCCGTTGACCGGCCGACCGCTTCCCTCGCGCTCCTAAGCTCGCAAGGCCACGGCCTGGAAGGCGCTCGCCGCTTGCGGACGCCCGAACAGCCAGCCCTGCAAGCGGCCGCAGCCGGCCAGGCGCGCAAGCTGCGCCTGTCCCGGTGTCTCGATCCCTTCGGCGCAGACTTCGAGATGATAGGCCTTCGCCAGGCCGACGATGGAGACCAGCACCTCTCGCATGTCAGGCTCCGATTCCAGCGGAGCGAGGAACGACCTGTCGATCTTGAGCCGGTCGATCGTGAGTTGCTGGAGATAGGCGATGCTCGCAAACCCGGTGCCGAAGTCGTCGAGGGCCATGCGGATACCGAGTGAGCGCAGACGGTCGATCACAGCCGCCGCGACCTGGGGACGGCGCAGCAGCAAGCTTTCGGTGATTTCCAGCTCCAGCCGCTCGGGGGGAAAGCCGGTCCGTTCCAGGACCTGCTGAACCTCGTCGTAGAGATTGCCATCCCAAAATTGCGCCGGCGACAGGTTGACGGCCAGATCGAGCCCGGTCTCGCGCATTTCCCGGCAGGCATTGAGCAGCACCTGGCGGCCGATCGCATTGATCAGCCCGCTGATCTCGGCGATGGGAATGAAGACATCCGGCGGGACATCGCCATGTACGGGATGAGACCAGCGCGCCAGCGCCTCGACGGCCACGACCTCGCCCGACTGGGCATCGACGATCGGCTGATAGCGGACGTAGATCTCTTCGTTCTCGACCGCGCGCTTGAGATCCTGCTCGAGCCGCTGGCGCCGTTCATGGCCTTCGTCGAGCGAGGGGTGGTAAACCTGCGCGCAGTTCCGGCCCGCATCCTTGGCGGCATACATGGCGACGTCCGCCTTGCGAATGAGTTCTTCCGCGCTGTCGCAGGATGTGGCGCTCTCGAAATAGCCGATGCTGGTCCCGATCGTGATGCTGTAGGCGCCAACCTTGAAGGGCGTCGAGAACGCTTCGAGAATGGCCTCGCATGTCGCGGCCGCCACGCCAGACGATGGCGATCTCAAGAGAACGGCAAACTCGTCGCCGCCCGCGCGCGCGATAAAGGCCTCGCCCGCCGCGGCCTTCAGGCGACCAGCAGCTTCCTTGAGCAGAAGATCGCCGGCACTATGGCCGTAGACATCATTGGCGTCCTTGAACCCGTCGAGATCGAGGAACAGCAGGGCCAGTCCTTGCCTTGCCGCGACAAGCTCGCCCAGTCGTTCCCCCAACGCGCGGCGATTGGGCAGTTCGGTCAAGGGATCGTGATCCGACAGATGCCGGGCGAGCAGTTCGCTTGCGCGCAGCGCCTCGATCGACTGGCTGCCCCGGCGAAGAATAAGACCGGCCGCCACAAAGGCGACGAAGGCCACCGCCAGGATCGCCGGCACCAGATGCTGCCTCAGCGATGCACCCGGATGATGCGACCGCCATTCCAGCCAGGCGATCCGTTCGCCCGACCGGCCCTTGATGGCGATGGCGTCCATTCCGGCTGTCCGGTTCCCCAGCGTCAGCCGCACATCGTGTACATTGAGTTCGCGCGTGAGGTCCGCCAAAAACGCCTCGTCGACGTGCCGGGCGATGACCAGAAGGCGGGTCGGCCCTCGGGGCGCCGCGATCTTACCCGTCAAGGGCACTACGGCGGCCGTGGCATAGACCAGGACCTGGTTGCCCGAGCGCGTGAAGCCGCTGACGATCGGACTGCCCTCGGGCGGCAAGCGCCGCACTTCGGCGATAGATCGAACGAAGTCGGCGCCAAGACGCAGTTGAGCGGTGTTCGGGGCGATCTTCCGGTCTTTAAAACTGTAAAGGGTCCGATCGTCCGCGCCGAGCACGAAGATGTCGGAATATCCCTGGGTGCGGCCCAGATAGGCCACGACATTGTCGTCCATCCAGGCCGCATCGAAACGCGAACCGATGTGACGCACGGCATCGTCCCATTTGGCGTAATCCTGCAGATCGTGCTGCACCATCGCGGACGCGGTGGCGAACACGCCCCCGAGCGCCTGGCGCTCCCGCTCGAGCTGCTGGGCATCCTGCGCGCGGGTACTGAGGAAGATGAGCAGGAAGATGAAACCGAAGCATACGCCGAGCAGCGACAGGAGCGGCCAAAGATACTGCCTCGGCACAGAAACGCGGAGAAGACGGACAGCTGCGGCCATGGATTCGCGATATCGCAACTAGGTTAAAGCTCTCCTGTCGGCTGCCTCGGGAACGGATGCTCCCCCGCGACCGATCAGGCCGCGCTGGCCTCTTCATAGGCCTGCGTTTCGGCAGCGATGAGAATGTCGGCAAGCATCCAATAGGCCTCGCCCCAGGCGGCTAGCACATCGTCCGTGGCGACTTCGGCGCCCAGCACCTCACGGATCGCCGGGAGGAGAGCGGCCGCGACATGGGGATAATGCTCGGGCCTGACGCCGGTCTCGACGTGCCGGGCGACCATGCGCTGCACGGCGCCCCCAAGGTTCTGGAGCTTGTCGATATTTTTGGCATAGGCCAGGATCGCGCCGGCCAGCCGGCGCGGCTGCTCGCCGCTTTCCTGCGCCGCGCGATCGAACATGGCGGCGATCTCGGGGTCCTGCAGCAGCCGGGCATACATGGCCGTGGTGATCTCGACGCCATGCTTCTCAAGAGCGGGGGCCGTGGCCTTGACGATCTCCATGGCGGCGGGTGAGGCTGTACGCATAAGGGAACTCCTTGATAGGCTATTGAGGTTGGGAACGAGGGGAGGTGCCGGTCAGGCGATCAATCCACCCTTAGAAATTCGACGTGGAAGCGAACCGGCCCCACCGGCGCCACATGGTGCAGGATGGTCGGTTCGACCACGCCCGGCTCGCCGGCGACGGTGAGGACCTGCTCCGAAGGCGGCCGGCGCTCGTCGGTCACCACATAGCGAAGCGCGCCCTCTTCCAACCGGATCAGGCCCCAGGTGCCCTCCTTGGTCGAATGGTCGCCCAGCAGGCCTGCCGGGATGGTGGTTTCGGTAAAGGTCGCGGTGCGCTTGTACGGTTTGGCGTTCGCTGGGATCGCGACAGTCATGCGGCGCTCCGTTCGCGATAAAACTGCATCCCTAGCTGAAGGCTTTGGGCGATACGGTCCGCCTTGTCCTGGAACGCCCTGGCGACGGCCGGCGCGAGAAGTTCGTCCGTGGTCTCTCGCCAGATCGCGAGCCAGCGGGCAAAGGCCTCCTTACTCAACGCCCTTTCGTGACGGATATGGGCGGGCATCGGCTGGCCCTTGTAGCGCCCGCTTGCCAGCATCACCGATGACCAGAAATCCTTCAGCTTCGCCAGGTGATGGGGCCAGTCGTCGATGGCGCTCTCGAAGATCGGCCCGAGCAACGCATCCGCCCGGACGCGGGCATAGAAGGCGGGTACGAGCAGGTCGATGGCAGTTTCGTCGAGGTAGCAAGCAGACATGTCAGGCGGCCTTGCTGGAAGCGAGGATGGTCAGGAGGGCATCAGTGAGCTCGTTGCCGAGCAGCGGCTTTTCGATCAGGACCGCTCCGAGCGGCTTCATCCGTCGACGGAGTTCCCGCGAGGGATTGGTCGCCAGCAGGATCGCCGGTACGGCGACGCCCTTGTCCCGCAGCTCCTGCAGAAAGCCGATCCCATCGGCGCGATATCGCTGGTCGATGACGAGGCATTCGGCCGTCGCGGGGTCCGCGTCCGGCACATTGCCATCCGCGGGCAGGAACCCCTCGAGGCTCAGGGCGAACTGCAGGGAGGACAGGACAGGCTGATCGCTTTCGAACAGCAGGACCGGGCGATCCAAGACCATGTCATGTCCTTCCGCAGTCAGGCCGAGGCTCAGGCGGCCTTCTTCCAGTTCGGGACGAGCTCGGCGTGGGGCGGGCACTGCGCGACGGCTCCAACCGGCAACCCGCCCAGTTCATTGGCGAAGCCGTGGTTGACGTCGCGGTGGTGCGCCTCGTCCGCGCGGACGACCAGCACCACATCGCGCAAGGTAGCCTCCTCGGGCAGCCCCCAGTACCGCTTGGCAATCTCGGGCGCCGGCACATTGGCGCTGCGGCCCTCGTCGATTTCCGCGAGATAGTGCGTGTAGCTGATCACCGCCTCTTCCTCGAAATAGCCGACGACGCGGTGGGCCGTCTTGGCGCTCAAGAGATAAAGAGCAAAGAAGAAGACATAGAACACCCATTGCACGCCGATGATCACGGCCCGCTCGAACCAGGTCGGCTTGGAAATCTCGATGAAGGTCATGAGGTGCATGCGCTCATTTTCAGCCTCGTCCATGAGCGTCTTGATCCAGCCCTTGTCGTCACACATGCGGCGCAGGCAGGCGAGGTGGTTGATCGTCGCACCGACCATGCCGGGCACCGCCGCGACGGTCTCGAGCACGACGGCCCGGTGACCGTAGCGCTGGGCAAAAAAGGTGTCCGCGCACCAGCGCAGGACCTTGGTGAAGCCGAGCGCCACCTTGTCGGAAAGTCCGCTGGCCTTGTGGTGAACGCCCAGATCGATGAACGGTGCAGTCATTGTCGTGTCTCCGATGGCGACGCGATTGACGGGGCGCCGCTGATGGGCCGTAAGTAGACAGGGAAAGGAAGGACGAAAATTTGGATGATGTCCCTACCGCAGCGCCCCTAAGGGACTTCCCGGAGGTGGCTCGCGGCGATGGTGCAAGCCGGCTCCTGCCGCGGCTCGCCCTGCCCGCTGCCCTGGGCGTCGCGCTGCTCGCGATCGCCGGCGGCCTCGCGGTGCGGCTCCTGTTTGCCGATCAGCTCGGCGCGCGCGCGACCTTCATCTTCTTCGTCCCGGGCGTGGTTGCGGCAAGCGCCCTGTCAGGCCTTCGCGTCGGCGCGCTGGCTTCGCTGGCCGGCGCAGCCGCCGGTCTGTGGTGCGACCACCTGACAGGCCCGATCGAGGAAGGCAGCGTAATTGCCGCGGTGGCCTTCGTGGCGATCGGGCTCGCCATCGCGCTGGGGGGCGAGTGGTTTCAGCGAGCCCGTCTTGCTTCGGACGAGGCCGCTGCCGGCCTCGCCAGCCGAGAAGCCCATCTGCGCTCGATCCTCGACACCGTCCCCGACGCCATGGTGGTGATCGATGCTGCGGGGCTCATTCGAGACTTCAGCCCTGCGGCGGAACGGATGTTCGGCTGGAAGGCACAGGAGCTCACGGGCCGCAACGTGCGGCTGCTGATGCCCGAGCCCTACCGCGCAGCCCATGATGGCTATCTGGATCGCTATTACCAGACCGGAGAGCGCCGCATCATCGGCAAGGGCCGTGTCGTCGTGGGCGAACGCCGCGATGGGTCGACCTTTCCGCTCGAACTCGCCGTCGGCGAAGTGCAGGCCAACGGGCAGCGCTTCTTCACCGGCTTCATCCGCGATCTCACCGAGCGCCAGCATGCCGAGGCGAGGCTTCAGGAATTGCAGAGCGAACTCGTTCACGTCTCGCGGCTGACCGCCTTGGGAGAAATGGCCTCGGCCCTTGCCCATGAACTGAACCAGCCCCTCTCCGCGATCGCCAACTATCTCAAGGGCAGCAAGATGCTGCTCGAACGCGAGGAGGATCGCAACGACCGGGTTATCGATGCGGTCGGCCGCGCCGCCGCCGAGGCGCTGCGCGCCGGGGAAATCATCCGCCGGCTGCGCGATTTCGTCGCGCGCGGCGAAACCGAACGAACGGTCGAAAGTCTGCCGAAGCTTGTCGAGGAGGCGAGCGCGCTGGCGCTCGTCGGCGCCAAGGAGCATGGGATACGCGTCCAGCATGACTTCAGCCCTGAGATCGACCTCGTGCTCGCGGACAAGGTGCAGATCCAGCAGGTGGTGCTCAACCTCGTTCGCAATGCCATCGACGCCATGGCCGGGACTGGGCCGGGGCCCCGCGCGTTGACCATCGCCATCGCGCCGGCCGACGCCGACATGGC
>NZ_ALVC01000309.1:0-23764 GCF_000293195.2 Sphingomonas sp. LH128 | reverse complement strand
GCGTCGAAGCTGTGGCTGATCTCGTGCCCGATCACCGCGCCGATTGCGCCGTAGTTGGAAGCAAGGTCGGCGGCCGGATCGAAGAACGGCTTCTGCAGGATCGCGGCGGGGAAGTTCAGCGCGTTCTGCACGGGCAGGTTCACCGCGTTGACGAGCTGCGGCGTCATCCACCACTCGCCCCGGTCCTGCGGCTTGCCTAGCTTGGAAATCTGCTGGAGCGTGTAGCCGTGGATCGCCGACATGCGGTTGGCGTAGGCCTGCCCCGGCTTGATGATGATCATGGAGGTGTCGGGCCACACGTCGGGATAGCCGACCGCGACGACCATGCCTTCCAGCTTGGCCTTGGCCTCGGTACGCGTCGCCGGGCTCATCCAGTCGAGCGCGTCGATGCGGCGGGCGAAAGCCTGCTTGATGCGGGCGGACATGTCCTCCACCTGCGCCTTGGCGGCCGGCGGGAAGTATTCGCGCACGTAGAGCTTGCCAAAGGGCATGCCGAGGTCGCTGTTGATCGAAGCCAGCGCCCGCTTTTCGCGCGTCTTCTGCTCCGGGGTGCCCGAAAGGTTGGTGTCGAAGAACGCAAAGTGCAGCGCGTCGAACTTCGTGGGCAGCACGTCTGTCTGCGCATTGAAGCGGTGGAAGGCCAGCCAGTCCTTCCACGCGTCCAGCGGCTCGGAAGCGACGAGGGCGGCGAGGCCGGTGATCGCGCCGGGGCTGTAGACGTCGAAGGTCTGCTGCGAGGGCATGTGCGCGGCGGTGAAGTAGGCGTCCCAGTCCATACCGGGGGCCTTCGCGGCGAACTCGGCGCGGGTCCACAGGGTGCCGCCTTGCGTGAAGTCGGCGGTTTCCGCCTTGCTCGGGTGGGCCTGCGCGATCTTGGTTTCGAGCGCGAGGATGCGCGCGGCGCGCGCCTCGGGCTGGTCGAGGCCGGACAGGCGCAGAAGGTCGGCGATATACTTGAGGTAGTCGGCCCTGATCTTGACCATGCGCGGTTCGGCCGAGACGTAGTATTCGCGGTCGGGCAGGGCGATGCCGCCCTGGAACAGGTAGGGCACGACCTCGTCGCTCTTGAGCGCCTTGGTGATGAACAGGCCGAACAGGTTCTCGGTCGACATGTCGTTGTTGTTGTTGAACAGGTCGAGGTCGGCCTCGGTCTGGTCGCCCAGCACCTTGACCAGCGCGGCCTTGTCCTTGATCGCCGCGTAGCGCGTCAGGTCGGCCTTGAGCGGGGCGATACCCAGCTTGTCGATCGTCGCGGTGTCAAGGTAGGCGCGCCAGTAGTCGCCGATCTTCGCCTCGTCGCTGCCGGGCTTCTGCCTGGCGCCGAGGATCTTCTGGATGAGTGCGGTCTGCTGGCGCTCGGTCTCGTCGGCGGCGACGGTGTGGGAGCCGATGCGGCTGCGGTCGGCGGGGATTTCGGCCTTGGCCAGCCAAGCGCCGTTCGAGAAGAGGTAGAACTCGTCGCCCGGCTTCACCGAGGTATCCATCGCGGTTTCGTCGATGCCTGCGGGGGCCGGATCGGTGGCGGCGATGGCGAAGGGCGCGGCGCACAGCAGCAGCGCGGCAAGAATGCGAGTCTTCATCAGGCGGTCCTTTCGCGGCGTCGGAGAGCCCCGCGCCGGTTCTGTCATGCCCGGTGGACTAGCGCCGGATCGCCCGTCCGCCTACAGAAAAATTGCGCTGCGGCGCAACAAAGAAACCGGCGGAATCTGGTCGTAGAGGCGCTCTCCTTTTGTGGGAAAGCGCCTCTACGAATGCTCAATACTTGATGTGGGCCTCCACGCCGACGACGCGCGGCGTCAGTACGGTCTGGCTGTAGTAGCGAACCGCCACCCCGTCGTTGACGCCGATGCGCGAACGGTCGTTGCCGACCGAGACCACGGCGTACTTGTCGAAGATGTTGTTTGCGAACACGCTGACCCCGAACTTGTCGGTGTCATAGGACAACGAGGCGCGGTGCAGGACGTAGCCGCTGAGCTTGTCGCCATAGGCACGATCCCAGCCGAGACGGCTGACGATGCTGCCGCGATAGGTCGCCGTCCAGTTGGCCGACAGTTCGCCGTTGCCCATCGGCACCGTGTAAGTGGCGCCCAGGCTGCCCGAGTTCTTGGCCGAGTTCGGCAGGCGGTCTCCGGACAGCGCATCGAGCTGGACGAAGCGGAAGTTGTAGTCGTTCGGCACCTCGCGGATGGTGAGGATGCCGGGGATGTCCTCGGTCAGGTGGGCGTCGTTGTAGGCATAGTTGCCCTGGATCGTGAGTTCCGGGACAGGCTTGATCTGGAACGAGGTCTCGATGCCCTTCGACACCGCGCGCCCGCCGTTCACAGTGATCCCGGTCGCGCCGTTCACGGTTGCCGAGGCAACCTGCAGGCCGGTCCACTTGGTGCTGTAGGCGTCGATGTTGAACGTCACCTTGCGGTCGAACAGCTGGGCGCGGAAACCGACCTCAATGGTCTTGGTGGAATCCGGGCCGTACTGCAGTTCGTCGGGCAGGGCGCAGATGTTCTGGCCGGGAGGCAGGGGATTGTCGCAAGGCGCGACCGTGTTCGGCCCGCCGATGCGATAGCCCTTGCTGTAGGTGGCATAGACCATCAGGTCGCGGGTGAAGTTGTAGGAAGAGTTGAACTTCCACACCCAGCCGTCCTGACCGGCCTTTCCGCCCGAAATCTTCTTGTCGTAGGGGCTGAGCGGCTGGCCGAGCAACGGCAGGGTCTGCGCGCCGGCGATCTCCGAGGTATACTTGAAGTAGCGCGCGCCGGCCGTGACCTGCCATTCGGGTGTAACATGGAAGGTACCTTCCCCGAAGACCGCCTGCTCCTTGACCTTCGAACGGGTGTACGAAACGTATTCCAGTTCGTTCGGGTTCGTCGCCAGATCGACCCAGGGGTGGCCGGGTACGTGCTCGGCGTAGTCGCTTTGCAATCTCTGCTCGTTGTAGAACCCGCCGAGAACCCAGTTGAACGGACCGCCGTGCGTGGAGACGAGGCGCACTTCCTGGTTGACCTGCTTGCGGCGGCTGACGCGCTCGTTCCAGCTGGAGAACGCCGGGAACGCTTCGTAGCCGTAGTCGAGGTCGAGCAGCAGGTCGGTGTTGTCGGCCCGCGATTGCGACTTCACGTCGGTGTAGGCGGTCGTCCAGACCAGGTCGGCGATGTCGAAGACGTTGGCGTTGATCTCCATGCTCAGCAAGTGCGCGCGGCGGTTCATCGGCTCGGCATAGCGCGCGGCGCTCTCGTACTTGCCCGAACCCAGGACGCCTGCGTTGTTGGCCTGCGAGCCTTCGGTCTTCGTGCGCTGGAAGGCGTAAGTGAAGATGACCTTGAAGTCGTCGTCGGTCTGGAAGAGCAGCTGGTTGCGGGTGGAGAAGGTCTTCTCGAAGTTGAGATTCTTGCCCTTGTGCAGGTTCGCGTCATAAGCCGCGCCGGTCGGGCGAGCGGTGCCGTTCGGCTGCGGATCGGAGACGCCCGGCTCGTTCAGCAGGAACGGATAGTCGATGAAGCCGGGGTCGTAATAGTATCCGGTCGACGAGCGGAAGGCGATGTGGTCCTTCACGATCGGGATATTGATCATCCCGTCGACCTGGTAGCCGAGCTTGGAGGCGTGCGACTTGACGTAAGTGCGGCCGTGCGCCTCGCCTTCCCATTCCTCCGTATTAGGGCGATTGGGGATGTAGCGGATCGCGCCCGCCATCGTGCCGAGGCCATAGAGCGTGCCTTGCGGACCGAGCAGGGTCTCGACGCGCTGGATGTCGAGCAGCTTGAAGTCATAGTAGAGCGGAACTTCGCCGAGGTAGATGCCCATGGCGTTGTCGTAGCTGGCGCCGTCGGTCTGAGTGTCCGAAGCGTTGAGGCCGCGCATGACGATCGTGCCGGTGCCGCGCGGGCCGGTGTCGGAGATGGTCAGGCCGGGGGTGAAGTCCGCCAGGCCGCGCACGTCGTTGATGCGCTGGCGGGCGATCTGGTCCGCGCCGATGGCCGAAATGTTGATCGGCGTGTCCATGATCGTGGTGGCGCGGCGGGTGCCGGTGACGATGATGGCGTCGCCTTCATCGGAAGCGGCACCGGAAGCGGCAGGCGCTTCCTGCGCCACGGCGGGCATCGCGAGCACGGTGCTCGTAATCATGGTTGCGGACAGAAGCCCTGCTCTCAATTTCGCGCGATAAGTCATGTGCTTCCCCAGTTTCGGTTGACGTGCCCCGGTCCCGGCCCGCTCCTTGGTCGCGCCCGGTGGGTGTGTATGTGAGGACCCTCATTCGTACGCCGGCCATCGCTTTGCGGATGTCGTGCCGACGCGCTTGCACTGCCCTCGGCCGTGAATGCCGCCGAGGTGTTCGCTCCCGTGATGCGTTGAATTATTACTGCGGCTCGGTCGGCCGTTTTCAGTTGGCAGGCTGTGCGTGTTCGCCGCGTCCTGCCCTGATCCGTTCGATCAGGGGCTGGAACGGGAACAGGAACTGTTCCCGGATGGACAGGCGCCTGAGATCGTCTTGCCCGACGACGCTGGCTTCACCCTCCTTGTAGGTGCCGAAGATGCGATCGAGCAGGATCAGCGAATTGCCGTAGTTGCAGCGCGTGCTCTCGTAATCGGTCGAGTGATGCAGGCTGTGATGCCGGATCGTGGTGAAGAAGAAGGAATAGAACAGCGGCGGATCGGAGCGCACGTTGGCGTGCGCGAAGGTCGATACCACGTTCAGGATGTTGAAGCCGCAGAACAGCGCGGTCGGCGAGAGGTCGAACAGCGCCAGCACGCTCAGGCTGATCAGGAACAGCTCGATCGGATTGCCGACCGCGCCTTTGGCGGCGTTGAGCTGGGTGATGTGGTGGTGCGGCGCGTGGGTCAGCCAGAACGGCGTCGAATTGTGCATCAGGCGATGCATCCAGTACTGGCCGAACTCCATGATGAAGACCACCAGCGCCACCTGCAGCAGCCAGGGCATGTGCATCGCCCACTGCGTGGTGATGCCGAGCGATGTCTTGACCGCCTGCAGCGGTTCCTCGGCCAGCGCGGTCGCGGTCCAGGAGATGACGGTGGCGCTCAGCACGACGTAGAACAGGTCGGTGAAGAACTCACGCCAGTTCATGCGCCATCCGGCGTGCCGCTCATGCACGAACTCGAGGCCCAGCACGACGACAGTGATCAGCGCGGAAGTGACGATGATCGTCCAGCCGTTGTCGGTCAGCGCCTTGGGCGCGAAAGCCCAGAACGCAACGATCACGGCGACGAACGCCGGAGGCACGAGGTTGAAGATCTTCTGCTTCACGCCGTCATCGTTCGCGAAGGCGTCAGCCACCATGGCATCAGTCACGAAGGCGTCAGCCGCGAAGGCAGCCGCATCGTTCGAGAGAACCGTGTTGCGGACTGGCAGTTGTTCCATCGAAAACCCCCCATCCAGACCGGTGGACCGGCCTGCTGTTACAAGATTCTCTCTCCCCGTTTCTTCGCTCTGACCGGCGATGTGATACAAGCTATGGATATTACGTTTCTCGTCAAGCGTATTAATTGAGGCTCGTGCGTTTTGGCGACGGGGGGCGAAAAATCACGCTGTAGCGTGGTTTTTGTGCATCTGCGTAACACGCTTGTCGTCCGCAGATGCGCTCGGCGGCGCATATCCGGCGCGCCGCCGATTCGGGCACCGTCAGTAGCGGTAGGGATTCTTGTCGATCGTCGTCGTCCCGCGCGTCTGGTTGCACAGGAAGACGGTGCCGGTGAAATAGATGCCGGGCTCGGTGATCTTCTGCGCGTAGGCCCAGGCCTCGCGCAGTTGCTGCACGGTCATCTGCACCGGGGCCTCGTCGGGCTGGTACGTCATGCCGTAGGCGTAGTCCTCGCCGTCCTTGCTGATCTCGACGTGGCAGCCCATGACGTGCGTGACGGGGTGCGTGTCGCAGAACTGGATCAGGCGCTTCATGCTGTCGAACCACGGTTCCCAGAAGCTGATGTAGCAGCGGCCTCGATAGAACATGTCCCCGGTATAGAGGATCTGCGTGTAGCTGTCGTAGTACGCGAACTCGGAAACGACGTGCCCCGGCGAGCCCCAGATCAGGACCTCGCGCCCGCCGAGGTCGAGGGTCACGCGCTCCTCGGGGAAATTGGTCATGCCCCAGAAGCCGACCATCTCCTCGTGCGTGAGGCCCATGTAGCGGGTGTTGGGGCGGTCGGCGAACTGGTTGGTCGCGGCGTAGTGGTCGTCGTGGAGATGGCTGAACGCCACCAGCAGTTCGAGGCTGGCCGGATCGCGCCCGTTGCGGCGGCACCAGTCCTCGATGCACTGGTCGACCACGGCGCGCAGGTCGTAGTCGTTGCGCAGTTGCACGTAGCCTTCATCCAGCAGCAGCACGCGGTCGTTGCCGAAATAGAGCGGTGCGAACGGAGCCTCGTAACTGTAGGCCTTGTTCTGGCGCAGGATCGCGGTGTGCGGATTGTACCAGTGGACCTGCACCGGCGGGTCGGTGTTGTCCATGCAGGACGACGAGCCGCAGATCCACTTGTCCGGGAAAGTGCCGGTCGCGGGCAGGTTGGCCTTGAAGTCGATCGGCGGCGGGCGTGTCGCGGCGGAGGCGGCGTCGGACAGCCCGGTCAGCGCGGCGCCGGTCAGCGGCACGGCGGCGATGGCGGCGTTGTAGGTCAGGAAGGCGCGTCGATCCACGACAGGGCTCCTTGTATGGGAAAGTGGCGTCAGAACGGGTGCGGGGCGCGGATGTTGGGCACGCCCTCGGGCCAGATCGGGGTGCGCTGGTCCGGACTGACGCCGTTGAACAGCACGAAGTCGGGGCGGATCAGCATCATGTCCTTGCCCTGCACCGCGCGGGCGGCCTCAAGCGCTTCGTCGATCAGGTTCGGCGTCATTTCGAGCACTCGCTCGTAGGGCTTGAAGGTGGCGAAGCGCGGGTAATACTTGCCCGGCACGAACATCATCTCGATGTGTCCGCCCAGCAGCCACTTCACCGGATTGGCGGCGGCGAAAGCCTTGAGCCTCTCCAGCGAGGCGACGAAATCGGTGTCGTTGCCGATGTTGATCTTGCCGGGGAACAGCAGGTCGCCGGTGAACAGCAGGTCGCAGTAGGGATCGTAGAAGCTGACCCCGTCCTTGTGCGTGCCGGGCGTCGGGATCACCGTGATCACGCGGTCGCCGAGGTCGATCCTGCCGGTGCCCGAGGGCCAGTTCGCGATGCCGTAGGCCTTCTGCATCAGCGCCAGCGGCTTGGGGACGATCGTGGTGTCCGGCCGGTCAGCGAACTGGACGAGGCCCTGGTTCTGCGCGATGTCCTCGGCCGAGGTGAGCGCGACGGTCAGCGGCACCTTGCTGCGCCCGCGCGCCTTTGCCCAGCGCGCGATGATCGCATCCACCGTCTGACGCAGGGGGTAATGCGCGGCGTTGGCGGTGGCGCCGGTGTCGATCAGCAGCGCGCCCTTGTTGCCGAACAGCAGGTACGTGAAGGGCGCCTCCCAGTGGACGCACGCGTTCTGGCGCAGGACGAAAGTATCCTCGTTGTATTGCACCACCTGCACGCGCGGATCGCGGTTCTTTGCCGCGACGTTGGAGCCGTAAGTCCAGCGGAACGAGAGGCTGCCCGCCGCGGGGCCATCGCAGGCATAGTCGTGCATGACCGGCTTGCTGCGATGGAGCGGCACGGCGCTGTCGGTATTACGCACGCCGGGTGGATTGTACCCCAGCGCCGGGTTGCCGTTGGGATAGGCGCGCCCGGTGGCGGCCTGCGAACTGCCGGAAAACCCCGTGCTACGGGTAGGACTCTGTGCCAAGAAATGCCCCCACACTGGCTGCGAGCGGGTGAACACCGGCTCGATCTCGGGTCAGCTTATCGATATTACGAAACGTGACAACGGTATTATTTTTGTGCGATGAGAGTATCACTCCACCGCCGACTGCGCCTCCAACTGCTGCTGTCATCGGCGGCAAGGTTGGTATAGGGGAGGGCTGTTGTTGTTCCAGAAAGGGCGCCGCTTGAGCACCGATCCCGCCAGTCTTGCCCGGCTCTCCATGAGCCTTCCCGCAGACCTGTTCCGCCAGCTGGATGCCATGGTGGAGGAGCGCGGGCTGCCCTCGCGCTCGCAGCTGATTGCCGAACTGATCCGCCACGCCCTTGCCGAGCATGAAGCTCTGACCCGGCCGGAAGAGATGCTCGCGGGGACGATCACGCTGGTCTACCGGGGCGACAAGGGGCGGGTGCGCCACCAGCTGGCGCAGAGCCAGGCGGAGTACCTGAAGGAAGTGATCTCCTCGCAGCACGTCTTCCTCGAGGACGACCAGTCGATGGAAGTCCTGCTGGTGCAGGGCCCGGCCGAGCGGCTGAAGGAACTGTGCGACGCCCTGCGCGCAATTCGCGGCGTTCACCAGCTGCAGCTGGTCACCACCACCGCGCTGCTGCCGCCGCTGCACGAGCAGGATGAAGTCGCCGCGAAGGTTGCCGAAACCCCGCGCAGGCCGCAGCCGAAGGACGAAGTGGCGGCCTGAAGACTTCGTATCGGTAGCCCTTCTTCGTCATTGCGAGCGTAGCGAAGCAATCCAGGGCAGCATGAAACCGCCCTGGATTGCTTCGCTACGCTCGCAATGACGAAGGTGGAGGGTGGCTCGTCGGCGCGCAGCCCGCTTCACACGCAAGTATTACAAAAATCGCGCACGGTAATAATTTTCGATGGACAAGGACCCGAATCGCAGCAATGTTGCACTGCGAAAGGGGACCGAGTCATGATCGTATCGATCCGCAGCATTGCCAAGGCCGCGTTGATGGCCACCGCGATGCCGGCAGTACTTCTCACCGCCGCCTGCTCGCAGGCGCCGAGCGAAGCGCCCAAGCGTACCGAATTCAACATCGGATGGTCGATCTACGCGGGCTGGATGCCCTGGCCCTATGCCCAGCAGGCGGGCATCGTGAAGAAGTGGGCCGACAAGTACGGGCTCAAGATCAACATCGTCCAGGTCAACGACTACGTCGAGTCGGTCAACCAGTACACCGCAGGCAAGCTGGACGGTGTCACCGTCGCCAACATGGATGCGCTGACGATCCCGGCAGCGGGCGGCAAGGACACCAGCGCGATCATCGTCGGTGACTATTCCAACGGCAACGACGGCATCCTGATGAAGGGCGGCGATCTCAAGGCGATCAAGGGCCAGTCGGTCAACCTCGTCGAGCTTTCGGTGTCGCACTACCTGCTGGCGCGCGGGCTGAACTCGGTCGGCATGCAGCTCAGGGACGTGAAGACGGTCAACACCGGCGATGCCGACATCGTCGGCGCCTTCGCCAGCCCCGACGTCAAGGTCGCGGTGGCGTGGAATCCGCAGCTCAATGCGATGAAGGCGCAGCCGGGCGCGAAGTTGGTGTTCAGCTCGGCCGATATTCCGGGCGAGATTCTCGACCTGCTCTGCGTCGATACCGCCACGCTCAAGGCCAACCCCAATCTCGGCAAGGCGCTGGCGGGCATCTGGTACGAGACGACCGCGCTGATGACGCGCCAGGATGCCGAGGGCAAGGCTGCCCGCGCGGCCATGGCCAAGCTGGCGGGCGCGACGCCGGAAGCGTTCGACAGCCAGCTGAGCACGACGTTCCTCTATTCCGACGCCAAGGCCGCCGTCGCCGCGACCGACGCGCCCGCGCTCGTCACCACGATGACCCGCGTGCGCGACTTCAGCTTCTCCAAGGGGCTGTTCAAGGGCGCCAGTTCGGCCGACGCGGTGGGCATGTCCTTCCCCGGCGGCAAGACGCTGGGCGATGCGCAGCACGTGACACTGCGTTTCGACGATAGCTTCATGAAGATGGCCGCCGACGGCAAGCTCTAGCTAAATACCGTTCGTCATCGCGAGCGCAGCGAAGCAACCCAGGGCGGTTGCCGCAACACTGGATTGCCGCGCTTCGCTCGCAATGACGAGATGCGATAACAGAACGGGATCACGACAATGCGCTGGGTGAATCGTCAGGTCGGGCGAGGGGGGCGGGTGCTTCTCGGCGCGGTTCCGATCCTGCTGCTCCTGCTGGTCTACATCGTCATGGCCGCCAGCCGTCATGCGGTGAACCCGGCCGACAAGATACTGCCGCTGCCCGGCTCCATGGCCGAGAGCATGTCGGCGCTCCTTTTCGTGCCCGACCAGCTCACCGGCCAGCTGGTGTTCTGGGCGGACACCCTCGCGAGCCTGCAGCGCCTTGGCATCGGCCTTGGCATCTCGACGCTGATGGCGCTGGTGGTGGGCCTTGCGCTCGGCGTCTTGCCGCCGGTGCGCGCCACTTTCGGCCCGCTGGTCACCGGCATCGCGGTCATTCCGCCGATTGCGCTCCTGCCGATCCTGTTCATCGCGCTGGGCCTCGGCGAAACCTCCAAGGTCGCGCTGATCGTCATCGGCATCGCGCCGGTCATGATCCGCGACATCGCCGCCCACGTCTCCGCGCTTCCTCGGGAGCAGGTGATCAAGGCGCTGACGCTGGGCGCCAACAGTTGGCAGGTGATGATCCGCGTCGCCCTGCCGCAAGCCATGCCGCGCCTGCTTCACGCCATCCGCCTCGCACTCGGCCCGGCCTGGGTGTTCCTGATCTCGGCCGAGGCGATCGCGTCCGACGTGGGGCTCGGCTACCGCATCTTCCTCGTGCGCCGCTACCTCTCGATGGACGTGATCCTGCCTTACGTCGCGTGGATCGCGCTCCTCGCCATCGCGATGGACATGGCGCTCACTTTCCTCAGCCACCGGCTGTTTCCCTGGGCACATGGAGAAAGCCATTGAGCACCCTCCTGAGCTTCCGAGACGTCTGGGTCGAATACGGCGACCGGATCATCATCGAAAAGCTGAACCTCGACATCGAGGAAGGCGCCTTCGTTTCCATCGTCGGCCCATCCGGCGCGGGCAAGAGCAGTTTCCTGCGCCTGATATTGGGGCAGGAAGGGCCGAGCCGAGGCGTCATAACCCTCGACGACACGCCGCTCAAACCCGAATGCGGGCCGGATCGCGGCGTCGTGTTCCAGCGCTATTCGGTGTTTCCGCACCTGACCGCGCTGCGCAACACGATCCTCGGGCTGGAATGCGAGAAGGCCCCGGTGCTCGGCCGCCTGTTCGGCAGCGCCCGCCGCGCCGCCGTCGAAGAGGCGACCGAGATGCTGACGGCGGTGGGCCTCGGCCATAGCCTCGACCTCTACCCCGCGCAGATGTCGGGCGGCATGCAGCAACGCCTCGCCATCGCGCAGGCGCTGGTCAAGCGGCCGCGTATCCTGCTGCTCGATGAGCCGTTCGGCGCGCTCGACCCCGGTATTCGTGCCGACATGCACGCGCTCATCCGCAATCTGTGGCGCAAGTATTCGCTGACGATCGTGATGGTGACGCACGACATTCGCGAGGCATTCTCGCTGGGTACGCGCGTCCTCGCGCTCGACAAGCGCCGGCACGATCCGCACGCGCCGCACCGCTTTGGAGCCACGGTCGTCTACGACCTGCCCATGCGCGAGCGGGCGGAAGAGACGGAAGAGGAGACTGCCGGGTGATCGCGTCTACCCCCTTTTCCGTCATTCCCGCGAAGGCGGGAATCCATCTCCTGAAGGTGCCTGTTGCATGGTCATCAGATGGGTCCCCGCCTTCGCGGGGATGACCGGAAAGAAAGAATGCAATTAGTTTAAATATTACGATTGACGTAAATCGTAATAACTGAAAAGAGAATGGGCATGGGCACAGACTCCGCAAGCCTGGCTCGGCTCAGCATGAGCCTTCCGGCAGACCTCTTCAGACAGCTCGACATGATGGTGGCGGAACGCGGCCTGCCTTCCCGCTCCCAGCTCATCGCCGAACTGATCCGCCATGCTCTGGCCGAGCACGGTTCGCTGATGCGGCCCGAGGAGATGCTCGCGGGCACCATCACCCTCGTCTACCGCAGTGAGCGGGGCCGCGTGCGGCACCAGCTCTCCCAGACGCAGGCCAGTTACCTGAAGGAAGTGATCTCCTCGCAGCATGTCGTGCTGGAGGACGACCAGTCCCTCGAAGTTCTTCTCGTGCAGGGTCCGGCCGTGCGGCTGAAGGAACTGTGCGACGCCATCCGCCGGGTGCGCGGGGTGCAGCAGCTTGAGCTGGTCACCACCACCGCCCTCCTGCCGCCGCTCTACGACCAGAGCGGGGACGACTTCAAGAATATCGGAGCGCATTCATGACCGAAACATTGGCCGATCCGCTCGCAGCCCGAGACCATGCGCGTGCCCAGGGCGGCACCGTGGTCGAGAGCATGCCGGTGCTGCCTCCCGTGGCGGGCGATCTGCCCGAGGGCGTCGATGCCGCCGACCTCGTGTGGGAGGAAACCATCGCGGCGGGCGGCTACGCCACGCGGCGCCTGACACGCGGCTCCCGGTTGCGGCTGATCGACGGGAAGGGCGACGCCTGCGCCTCGATCCTGCTGTTCAACGCCGAGATGCCGACCGAACGCCTCAACGTGGCGGACACGGTTAAGGTCCAGTGGAACGCCTATCTCGGCGAAGGCAAGCTGCTGCTCTCCGACATGGGCCGCGTGATGATGAGCATCGTTGCTGACGACGCAGGCACGCACGACACCTTCTGCGGCACCTCCAACCCCGCGACCAACTTCGCCAAGTACGGCGAGGGCCGCAACTCCGGTGCCTTCCCGAGCGGCCGCGACCGCTTCCTGCTGGGCGCCGCCAAGCACGGCCTCGGCCGCCGCGACGTGCATCCCTGCGTGACGCTGTTCAAGGGCGCAAGGATCGAGGCAGACGGCGCGATCACGCCTGAGGTCGGCCCCTTCGAGCCCGGCCGCTCCGTGATCCTGCGTGCCGAGATGGACGTGATCGTGGTGATCGCCAACGTCCCCCACGTCCTCGATCCGCGGCGCGAATACTCCGTGACGCCGCTGCGCGCCTCGGCATGGCGCGGCCCGGTGACGGGCGAGGACGACCCTGTCCGCATCGCCAGCCCTGAGGGCCTGCGCGCCTTCGAGAACGTCGAAGACTACTTCCGCCGCTGAACAAGGGACACGCGATCATGAGCACCGATCCTCACATGTCCGGCCTCACCGGCACTGTCGTCCACGACGTCGTCGTGCCCGCCCGCGCGCCATGGCTGCACCACATCGCGGCTGGGCAGACGCTGCGCATCGTCGACCTCGAAGGCAACCAGGCGGTCGACTTCCTGCTCTATTCCGCCGCCGACGATGCCGAGCGCTACTCCGCGCAGGACACCGTCGCGGCGCAGGGCAACCTGTTCCTGCGCGAAGGCACGAAGCTGCTTTCGAACGAGGGCAATGCGCTGATGACCATCGCCGCCACCTCGGTCGACTACCACGACACCATCGGCGGCGCGTGTTCGTGCGAATCCAATACCTTGCGCTACGGTCATCACACGAAGTCCGAACATGCCTGCGTCGAGAACTTCCTGGAGGCCAACCTCCTCGAAGGGCGCGGCAAGCGGGACATCGTCTCCAACATCAACTTCTTCATGAACGTACCGGTCGAGCCGGACGGGTCGCTGGGCATCGTCGACGGAATATCCGCGCCGGGCCTGACCGTGGACCTGCGGGCCGAGATGGACGTGATCGTCGTCGTGTCCAACTGCCCGCAGGTCAACAACCCCTGCAACGGCTTCAACCCCACTCCAGTCCGGATGATCGTCACCGCATGAGCTTCGACACCGTCCTGATCGCGAACCGGGGCGCGATCGCCACCCGCATCATCCGCACGGCTCGCGCGATGGGCCTGAAGTCCGTCGCGGTCTATTCCGAGGCGGACGAGAACTCCAACCACGTATCCGAAGCCGACGAAGCCGTGTTCATCGGCGGGGCGAAGGCTTCGGAAAGCTACCTCAACATTCCCGCCATCATCGCCGCGGCGAAGGAGACCGGGGCAGGGGCGATCCATCCCGGCTACGGCTTCCTGGCCGAGAACGTCGAGTTCGCCGAGGCCTGCGCGGCGGAGGGCATCGTCTTCGTCGGCCCGACCACCGACAACATCCGCACCTTCGGCCTCAAGCACAGCGCCCGCGCGCTGGCGGCCGCGCACGAGGTGCCGCTGGCGCCCGGCACCGACCTGCTGACCGACGAGGAAGAAGCGGTGGGCGCCGCAGCGTCGATCGGCTATCCGGTCATGCTCAAGGCGACGGCGGGCGGCGGCGGCATCGGCATGCGCGTCTGTACTGACGAAGCGCAGCTGCGCGACGGTTTCGCCACCGTGAAGCGGCAGGGGCAGAGCAACTTCGGCGATGCCGGGGTCTTCCTCGAACGCTACATCGGCCGCGCCCGCCATATCGAGGTGCAGCTGTTCGGTGACGGCGAGGGCCGCGTCATGGCTCTGGGCGAGCGCGACTGCTCGCTCCAGCGCCGCAACCAGAAGGTCGTCGAGGAAGCCCCCGCGCCGCTGCTGCCCGAGAGCGTTCGCACCGCGCTTTACGCGGCCGCCGTGCGTCTGGGCGAGGCCGCGAAGTACCGCTCGGCGGGCACCGTGGAATTCCTCTACGACGCCGACCGCGCCGAGTTCTTCTTCCTCGAAATGAACACCCGGCTGCAGGTGGAGCACGGCGTCACCGAGATGGTGATGGGCATCGACCTCGTCGAATGGATGGTGCGCGGCGCGGCGGGCGATTTCGCCTTCCTCGATGCGCCCGCGCCGACGATGACGGGCCATTCGGTGCAGATGCGTCTCTACGCCGAAGACCCTTCGCTCGATTATCGCCCGACTTCGGGCACGCTGACCGCGCTGGAGTTCCCCGAGGACATCCGCGTCGAGACGTGGTGCTCGGCGGGCAGCACCGTCAGCGCGTGGTACGACCCGATGCTGGCCAAGCTGATCGTCCACGCGCCCACCCGCGAGGAAGCGGTGGAAGCCGCCCGGCGCGCGATCGACGCCACCCGCGTGGACGGCATCGAGACGAACGTGCGCTGGCTGCGCGACGTGGTGCGCACCCCAGCTTTCACCAGCGGCGAAGTCTCGACCAAGGTGCTCGACGGCGTGGTGTTCACCCCGCGCGCCTTCCGCGTCGTCAGCGGCGGCACCGCGACGACCGTGCAGGACTGGCCCGGCCGCCAGCACTTGTGGGCCGTGGGCGTGCCGCCTTCGGGACCGATGGACGACCAGTCGTTCCGCCTCGGCAACCGGCTGCTCGGCAATCCGGAGGGCACGGTGGGCCTCGAAGCCACCGTCACCGGCCCGACGCTGGCCTTCGTCTCCGACGCGCGCATCTGCCTGATGGGCGCGGATTTCGGCGCGACGCTGGACGGCGTGCCGGTGGAGCGCGGCGTTCCCATCGACATTGCGGCGGGCCAGACGCTGGCGATGGGCCGCGCCTCCTCGGGCGGTTTCCGGGGCTACATTCTGTTCGCTGGCGGGCTCGATATCGCGCCCTACCTCGACAGCCGCGCCACTTTCGAACTCGGCCAGTTCGGCGGCCACGCCGCGCGCCGTCTGCTCGCGGGCGACACGATCCACCTTGGCTCCGACCCGGCCGAGGCGGCCTTGCCCGCCGTCACGCTGCCCGCGATCGGCAACGAATGGACCCTGCGCGTCCTCTACGGCCCGCACGGCGCGCCGGACTTCTTCACGCCCGAGGACGTGGAAATGGTCATCAATGCCGAGTGGAAGATCCACTACAACTCCAACCGCACCGGCGTGCGCCTGATCGGCCCCAAGCCGCGCTGGGCGCGCACTGACGGCGGCGAGGCGGGCCTGCACCCCTCCAACATCCACGACAACCCCTACGCCATCGGCGCGGTGGACTTCACCGGCGACATGCCGATCATCCTCGGACTCGACGGCCCGTCGCTCGGCGGGTTCGTGTGCCCCTTCGTGGTGATCGCGGCGGACCGCTGGAAGATCGGCCAGCTCGCTCCCGGCGACAAGCTGCGCTTCGCCCCTGTCACCATCGAGGACGCCGCAGCCGCCGACGCTGCCCAGCGCAATTTCGTGGCGACCGGCGCGGTGCCCGAAGCAAGCCCGGCGCGCGACGTGGAGACGCTCACGCCGATCCTCGCGGAAATTCCGGCCGAGAATTCTGGGGGCCCCGGCCGTCCCCGCACGGTCTACCGCCAGCAGGGCGACCGCAACATCCTCGTCGAATACGGCCCGATCGTGCTCGACATCGAGCTGCGCATCCGCGTCCATGCGCTGATGACCGAGCTGGAACGCCTTGCCGCGCCCGGCATCATCGACATCGTGCCCGGCATCCGCTCGCTCCAGCTGCATTTCGACGGCACGGAGATGGACCAGAAGGCGGCGCTCGCCATGCTGATCGCCGCCGAGGAGTGGCTTGGTGATCTGGAAGACTTCACGATCCCCTCGCGCGTGGTCCACCTGCCGCTCAGCTGGCGCGATCCGGCTATCGTCGAGACGATCGAGAAGTACATGGCGACCGTGCGCGATGATGCGCCGTGGTGCCCGGACAATATCGAGTTCATCCGCCGCATCAACGGTCTGCCCGATCAGGCCGCGGTCGAGAACCTGATCTTCGAGGCGAACTACCTCGTCATGGGGCTGGGCGACGTCTACCTCGGCGCGCCGGTGGCGACGCCGGTGGACCCGCGCCATCGCCTTGTCACCACCAAGTACAACCCAGCACGGACATGGACGCCGCCCAACGTCGTGGGCATCGGCGGCGCCTACATGTGCATCTACGGCATGGAGGGGCCGGGCGGCTATCAGCTGTTCGGGCGCACCGTGCAGGTCTGGAACACCTATCGCCAGACCGAAGCCTTCACCGAAGGCAAGCCTTGGCTGCTGCGCTTCTTCGACCAGATCCGATTCTATCCCGTCAGCGCGGAGGAACTGGCCGACTGGCGCCGCGAATTCCCCGCTGGTCGCCGCGCGCTCAGGATCGAGCCGAGCGAATTCCGCCTCGCCGACTACCGCGCCTATCTGGCCGAGAACGCCGCCGGGATCGCCGAGTTCGAACAGCGCCGCAAGGCCGCCTTCGACGAGGAACGCGCCGAGTGGGAGCGCCTCGGCGAATTCGACCACGCCGCCGATCTCGCCGATGCGGACCTGCCCGCCGAAGAGGCGATCGAACTGCCCGAGGGCTCCGACTTGGTCGAGGCTCCTTATGGCGGCAGCGTCACCCGCCTGTTGGTGCAGCCGGGCGATACCGTCGCGGCGGGGGACAAGATCGCGGTCCTTGAAGCGATGAAGATGGAATGCGCGGTGGAAAGCCCGGGCAGCGGAACGGTTTCGGCGCTCTACATGCGCGAAGGCCAGTCGCTGCAGCCCGGCGCCCCGATGCTCGCCCTGAGGAAACATGCATGACCCGTTTGAGCGCCACCCGTATCGCCGCCGCCGTCAGGGCCGGTGAGACCACCGCCGTCGCCGTGGCCGAGGACACTTTCGCCCGCGTCGAGGCCTACAATGCCGTTCAGCCGCAGATCTGGATCAGCCGCGCCACCCGCAGCGAACTGCTCGACGCCGCCGCCGCCGTGGACGCGCGCGTCGCGGCGGGCGAGGATCTGCCGCTGGCAGGCGTGCCCTTCGCGGTGAAGGACAACATCGACGTCGCCGGGTTCGAGACGACGGCGGCCTGCCCCGCCTTCGCCTACGAGCCGGAGGACGACGCGGGCGTGATCGAACGCCTTCTGGCGGCAGGTGCGATCTGCGTGGGCAAGACGAACCTCGACCAGTTCGCCACCGGCCTCAACGGATCGCGCAGCCCTTACGGGATACCGCGCAATGCCTCGAACCTGAACTACGTCAGCGGCGGGTCCAGCTCCGGCTCCTCGGTCGCGGTGGCGGCGGGACTGGTGGCCTTTTCGCTCGGCACCGACACCGCCGGATCGGGCCGCGTGCCTGCCGCGTTCAACCACCTGATCGGCATGAAGCCCACCAAGGGCCGCTGGTCCACGCGCGGCCTCGTCCCGGCCTGCCGCACCATCGACTGCATCACCGTCTTCACCGACGACACCGCCGATGCCCGGCTGGTGGACGGCGTGGTCGCCGCCTTCGATGTGGCCGATCCCTACTCCAAGCCGCTCGCGGACCAGCCTCTCGCCGTGAGGCGCATCGGTGTGCCGCGCCGCGAACAGCGGGTGTTCTTCGGCGACGGCGAGTCCGAATACCTTTACGACAAGGCGCTCGCCAAGCTGGCGACCTTGGGCGAACTCGTCGAGATCGACCTCGCCCCGCTGCTGGAGGCCGCGCAACTGCTCTACGGCGGCCCTTGGGTGGCCGAGCGGACCGCTGCCATGGAAGGAATCCTCGCCAGCAACCCGCTTGCGGTCGATCCCACCGTGCGTGCAGTGGTCGAGCCCGGCAAGGCGATGAGCGCGGTCGAGCTGTTCAACGGCATCTACCGCATGGCCGACCTCAAGCGCCACGCCGACCTCCTGTGGGCCGACATCGACATGATGGCCTTCCCCACCACCGGCACCACTTACCGCGTCTCCGAGATGCTGGCCGCGCCGATCGCGCTCAACAGCAACCTGGGGCTCTACACCAATTTCGTGAACCTGCTGGACATGGCTGCGCTGGCCGTTCCCGCCGGTATCCGCGCCAATGCCACCGGCTTCGGGATCACCCTGATCGGCCCGGCCGACACCGACCGCGCCTTGCTCGACGCGGCCGACGCCTACCTTGCGGTCGCGGACTTGCCCGCGCCGCCGCCACTCGACCTGGAGGGAAAGATGCAGACCGTGAAGCTCGCCGTCGTCGGCGCCCATCTGAAGGACATGCCGCTGCACTGGCAGCTGACCAGCCGCGACGCCGAATTCGTCGGCGCCTTCGAGACCGCGCCCACCTACAAGCTCTACGCCATCGCCGACAGCGTGCCGCCCAAACCCGCCCTGGTGCATGACGAAGCGGGCGCCGCGATCAAGGTCGAGGTCTATGAGCTGGGCGTCGCCGAGTTCGGCAGCTTCACCGTCGACGTGCCCGCGCCGCTCGCCATCGGCAACGTCACGCTGGCGGACGGCACCACCGTCAAGGGCTTCGTCTCCGAACCCCGCGCGCTGACCGGGGCGGAGGACATCACGCATCTGGGCGGCTGGCGCGCCTTCATCGCGAGCAAGGTATAAGCCTCTCTCCCCGCTTGCGGGGAGAGATACGAAGGCTTGCGGGCTTGTCCCGCTAGCCGCAGTTGAGAGGGGCCAGCGCGGGAGCATTCCCCTCTCCCAACCCTCTCCCCTGAAGGGGAGAGGGCTCCAAGCAACCAAAGGGGCAAAATCCATGCGCAAGTTCGGTCTGATGCTTCTGGCTGCCACGGCGGCATTTCCCGCCTTTGCGCACGCAAAAGAACCCGAGGTCATCCAGGTTCCGGGCTTCGCGGATTTCCTCGCGGTGGACGGCAAGACCGTCTGGGCGACCAACAAGGGCCGCGTCGAGCAGTGGTCGCGAAAAGGCAAGCTCGCCGAAGTCGCGATGGCGCACCCCTGCGGCGCGATGGCGATCACGGCGGGCTCGCTGTGGGTCGCCGATTGCGAGGAAAAGGCGGTCAAGCGCATCGACGTGAAGACCGCCAAGATCGTGGCCACCATCCCCACCGGCATCGCCTCCAGCGGCGAACTCAACGTGGTCGCGGGTGACGGCTCGGTCTGGGTCGCCAGCGACAATGAAAAGGGCCTCGTCGCCCGCATCGATCCGGCGACCAATGCCGTCATCGCCTCGGTCCCGGTCGATCCGGGCACGTGGTATCTGACCTATGGCTTCGGCGCGGTCTGGGCGGTGAGCGCCACCAAACAGTCGCTCCAGCGCATCGACACTGCCACCAACCTCGTCACCGCGAAGATCCCGCTCGGCAAGGAGCCCGGCTTCCTCGCGGCGGGCGAGGGCGGCGTCTGGGTGCAGGAGCAAGGCGACGGCACCCTCGCGCGGATCGACCCCGCGACCAACGCGCTGGCAGGCCGCATCAAGGTGGGCGACAACCTCAAGTGGGGCGACGTCGATACTGGCGCGGGCAAAGTCTGGCTGCGCACCACCGACGACCAGGTATTTGCGGTGATCGACCCGAACGCGATGACGGTCGCCGCGCGCAAGGGCAAGGCGGCGGGCAGCGGGGCGCTGCGCTGGACCCCCAAGGGCGTCTGGACTTCGGCGCATGACGAGCACACGCTGACATGGTGGTCGAACGCGGTACTGCGCGCGAAGTAGCGCAGGGGGGCACGTAGCCCGAGATCTTGTTTGATCTGAACACTCGCCGTCATTCCCGCGAAGGCGGGAATCCATCTCCAGACCTCGCCTGTTGGACGGTCATAAGATGGGTCGATGACAGCGATACAATTGAGAGTGATCAGGCGTAGAGGGCCCTTAGGTGCCGTTAAGTACCGTCTGGGTGCCATCCAATCAGGGGCGCTTCATAAATTGCATCTATGACCCGGCTTTCGGACCGGCTACCCCTGTTGCCATGAGCGACGACACCCCGCTGACCGACCGTAAATTCGCCAGCCGGGTGGACTGGAACCTCATGCGCACATTCGTCGACATCGTGCGCGCCGGGGGGATCGGCGCGGCGGCAAGGGAACTCAACAAGCAGCAGCCGAGCATATCGGCCGCGCTCAAGCGGCTCGAGGACCACGTCGGCACCACCTTGCTGGTCCGGTCGGCGAACGGCGTCGAGATGACGGCGGCGGGCAAGGCGATGATGGCGCTGTGCGAGGACATGCTGGAATCCGCCCGCCTCGTGCCGCACCAGATCGCGCAGGCCATCCGCCGGGTCGAGGGGATCGTGCGCATCCAGATCGTTTCGGCCATCGTCTCGGCCGAGTTCGACGAGGCCATCGCCAGCTTCCACCGCCGCCATCCCGGCATTCGCATCGAAATCCGCGTTTCCTCCTGGCGGCAGGTGCTCGATGCGCTGGAACGCGGCGAGGTGGAGGTCGGCATCGGCTATGATAACAGCGTGCGCGGCGGGCTGGTCTACGAACCTCTGTTCGTCGAGCGCCAGCAGCTTTACTGCGGCCGCAGCCACCCGATGTTCGGCTATCGCATCAGCCAGCCGCGCGAGTTGAAGGACGAGGCGTTCGTCCTCGGCGGCGAGGACGAGATCGAGATCGTCACCCACTTGCGCCGCCGCTACGGGCTGGGTGCGCGCGTGACGGGCCTGGCGCAGGACATCAACGAGGCCCGGCGGCTGATCGTCTGCGGCGTGGGCATCGGCTTCCTGCCTGTCCCGGCGGTGCGCGCGGAGATCGAGCGGGGGCTGCTCTGGCCTCTGCTGCACGCGGACTTCGAGCCGTCGTACGAAATCTTCCTCCTCGCCCGCGCGGAGCCGGAGCGGGATACCGCCACGCAACTGTTCATCGACGAGGTTTTCCGCCGCATTCGGGCGATTCCTCGCGCATAGATGAAATCTATGCCCTTCATTGCAAATTTGTGTCTGCCGTGACGATCGGCGGCGCGTCACCTTTGTTTCCCTGGGGAAAAGGTGACTGCCGAGCATGCGTAAAGCCACGAAGTTCCAGTTCCGAGCCAAGGAAATCCGCCCTTCCAGTATGGGCGCGGCGGTTCTCAGGTTGCTGCGGGACGGCATCGCGGCACGCGCGCAGGCAGTAGGCTCCGTCCCCGCATCGCGTCCCAAGGGGCATTCGTGATGCGGCGGGAGGTGTTCTCCGCAGAAAACCGTCGCCGCATGGCCATCATGATGGCGGCAGCGGCGTCTTTTACGATCGGCACCTCCAACGCCATGGCAGCCTCCGGCCCGGCCACGAAGCTGGTGCCGTGCGGTGAAAGTAGCTGCCTGCAAGTTTCCGGCCACCGCTCCGATCCTTCTTCCCCGGTGCACATCAACGGCCGTCCTGTGACTGTCGAGGGTGGCAAGGCGTGGAAGGTAGTGTTGCCCTTGCAGACGGTGCGAGTCTGGTCCGCTCCTATCGCGCGGACCATCGCCGTCAGCGTGAGCGATGCCGACGCGCCCGGCACGCAGCAGGCCGAGTTGCCGATCGGTCTGCTCGGCCACGTCACCGAACTCGCACTGGTGGTACGCGGCCGCTGAATCCGGCCGATATCGGTAGATTGTCAGTTCCCCTGCAGAGCGCTATGACGTATGCGGCCGCCGTCCGAGTGGTCCTCGACATGTGTGCAGGAGATGATGATGAAGATTGGCCTGATGGCGCTCGCCGCCTGTGCCCTTACCGTTGCCGGTTCGGCTTCGGCAGCGACCGACGAAAACCCCTTTGCCCGCGATCAGGTCATGCTTGACCTCAAGGGTCTCGACCTTGCCACCACCGATGGCCAGCAGCGCCTCGCGATCCGCATGGACCAGGCTGCCCGCTCGGTCTGCGGCGAGGGTATGGCCCGCGTCCATCTCATGGCCGAGCGCAAGGCTCAGGACTGCCGCGCGGCGGTGAAGGCGGACATCCGCACCCGCATCGAAGCGCGCATGGCAACGGCCTCCACCCCCTCGCGCGTGCAACTCGCCAGCGCCCGCTGAGCGAAGTTGCCCGGCCGGTGATGCGCTCCGATTCGCGGGGGCGCGCCGGAACGGGCCTGCGATGAAGACATCTTCGCGCGGCGGTGATCCGCCGCGCTTTTCTTTTGCGCATCCGCGAACACCGGAAAACCGGACAGGACAAGTTGTCGCTGCGGCGAATTGCCTCCGTCGGATCGTGACCCGGTGCGGTTGAAGTAGCGTTTTGCGCAAGTTTCGCGCATGGTCGCCGCGTCGCGGAGAAACGGGGGAGGCGTGACGGCGCATCCCTGCCGCTCTTCATGCACCTTCAGATACGCCGTCCCGGCGCAGCGCCATGCGAAAGGCCAAGATGCAACCGATCACACTGACCCGCTTCCTCATCGAACAGCAGCGGCGCGAGGACAGCGCCTGCCCTTCCGAACTGCGCCTCCTCATCGAGACGGTCGCCCGGGCCTGCAAGTCGGTGACTTTCGCGATCTCCAAGGGCGCCCTCGGCGACGTGCTGGGCACGCTCGGCTCGGAGAACGTGCAGGGCGAAGTGCAGAAGAAGCTCGACGTCATCGCCAACGAGATACTGCTCGACGCGAACGAATGGGGCGGCCACCTCGCGGCCATGGCGTCGGAGGAGATGGAGACCATCCACCGCATCCCGAACCGCTATCCCAAGGGCGAATACCTGCTGCTGTTCGATCCGATCGATGGGTCGAGCAACGTCGATGTCGATCTGTCGGTCGGCACCATCTTCTCGGTCCTGCGCGCGCCGGAGAATTCGGCCGGGCGCGAGGTGACGGAGGAGGACTTCCTCCAGCCGGGCAGCGAGCAGGTGGCCTCGGGCTACGCGATCTACGGCCCGCAGACGCTGTTGGTGCTGACGCTGGGGGCGGGTGTCTACGAATTCACGCTGGACCGTGAAATGGGCGCCTGGCGCATGACCGACGGCCCGCTGAAGATCGCATCCGGCAACAAGGAAGTCGCCATCAACATGGCCCGCCGCGCGCAGTGGTCACCGGCCATCCGGCGCTACGTCGATGCCCGCGTCGGCTGCGAGGAAGGCCCGCTGGCGGGTGAGTACAACATGCGCTGGACGGGCTCGATGGTGGCGGACATCCACCGCATCCTCAAGCGCGGCGGCGTGTTCCTCTACCCCTCCGACCACCGCAAGCCGGGCAAGGCCCGCCTGCGCCTGCTTTACGAAGCCAATCCGATGAGCTTCCTCATCGAGCAGGCCGGCGGCACCGCCATCGACGGCGAGGCGCGCATCATGGATGCCAAGCCAACCGGCCTCCACCAGCGCATCGGCGTCGTCCTCGGCGACCCGGAGGAAGTCGCCGCCCTGCTCGAGGAAGCCGGGCAGATGGCGAGCGCGTGATCGCGGTCTGATCGACGGGCGGAGGCTTTGTCTTCCGCCCGTTCTTCCGGCGAGGCAGGCGTTAGCTGGCCCGGCAGTAGGCGATGACGTTGGCG
>NZ_ALVC01000308.1:0-9832 GCF_000293195.2 Sphingomonas sp. LH128 | reverse complement strand
CTGGTGGCGAGGTCGGCGAGATCGGGCTCGAACGCACGGTCCTGCTCATCGTCACAGAACGTCGCGACATGCACGGGAGCCAGTGCGGCTAGCGCCTTGAGCACGTGGTGGGAACGGATCTTGTCACCGCGATCCGGCGGAAACGGGATGCGGTGCGCCAGGAACAGGATTTCGCCCATCAGCCGATACCGCGTGCAATCAGCGGGCCGAGGCGATTGGCCACTGCCAGAGGCAGGCGCTGCCACAGCTTGATCTGGAGCGAGAGCTTGCCGCTCGTCGGGTCCGCATCGCGCCTGGCGCTGCCCGGGGCGGTCCAGGTCGCATACGTCAGCGGCTCGGGCTCGAAGCCCCAGTTGCGCTTGAAATGATAGGCGCCGCTCTCCGTCTTGGAGCGGCCGAAGTCGAACACCGTGCAGCCGCGCCGCCGGGCGTGGAGCATGAGTTCGAAATACATCCGGTCGTTGGCCCGAAGGCGCCGGGCGTCCCAGGTGCCGCCGCCCCAATACGGCATGACGGCGCCCTGATGATAGACGCTGATGACGCTCGCTACCGGCACGCCCTGATGGCGCACGGTCAGAATGTCCGCATCGTCACCGAAACCGTTGACCACCGCATCCAGCAGCGCGCGGGGAAAGACCGGGGTGCCGAGATTGCGATAGCTCTCACAGAAGACCGTGTAATGCGCGGCGCGATCCGCTTCCGCAGTGCCGACCTCGATCGTCAGGTCCATGCCCAGCGAGCGGCGCACTTCGGCGCGCTGCTTGCGCGGAATGTCCAGCAGTTGCGCTTCGTCGTCGGCCGCGAGCGGGCGGGCGAAGTTGGCGTGTGAACGGGTCTTGAGTGCCCAGCCTTCGCCCGCCGGAGGAAGTACCCCGCCGCGAAGTTCGATCGTCGGGCAGGTGAGGCGCAGTGCCAGTTCCTCAACGGCGGCGAATACGGCGGGGGGGGGGGGGGGCCCCGCCGACGCAGTCGGTGGTGGAGGGGTAGAAACCCCTCCGTCAGCGCTACGCGCTGCCACCTCCCCATTGCTTCGCAACAGGGAGGATAAGGAAACCGCACATTTTTGCGCATCCCGGCAAGTCTTGCCTAGTCTCATCCTATAATGCCCTCGGGGCGCGCGACAGGGGCGGCGCCGGGATCTCGGAAGGCCGGACTTGGAAGCGTTGCGCAATTTCATCGGGCAGATTGGCGTGCGCCGCGCCGCGATGATGGGCGGCGTCGCGCTGGCGCTGCTGCTCGGCCTTGGCTGGATGGCCACGCGAACGCCCGACAGCGCGATGGGCTACCTGTACACCGACCTCGACCCCTCGGCCGCATCGACCATCACCGAAAAGCTCAAGGGGCAGGGCGTGCCCTTCCAGCTTTCGGCCGACGGCACCGCGATCCTCGCGCCTGCCGACAAGCTGCCCGAACTGCGCATGGCGATGGCCTCCGAGCAGCTGGGCGGCAAGATCGGCTACGAAGTGCTCGACCAGGAGGAGCCCTTCGGCATCTCCTCCTCTCGCGCGAAGCTGAACGAGACGCGCGCGATCGAGGGTGAACTGACCCGTTCGATCGAAAGCCTGGACCGTGTCAGCCGCGCCCGCGTCCACGTCGTCATGCCCGAGCGGGCGATGTTCGAAACCGAGCCGCGCAAGGCCAGCGCCTCGGTCACGGTCAAGACCACCGGGCGGCTCCCGGCCGAGGCGGTGCAGGCGATCCGCTATCTGGTGTCCTCGGCGGTGCCCGACCTCTCGCCCGAAGCGGTGTCGGTGGTGGACCAGACCGGCGCGCTGCTGGCGCGGGCGGGCGAAGGCCAGGGCAGTTCCGGCGACATCGAGGAACGGCAGGCCGCCGTCGAAGCCCGCTTGCGCGACCAGATCGAGACCATGGTGGAGCCGATCGTCGGCCACGGCAAAGTCCGCGCCGAAGTGTCCGCCGTGCTCGAACGCGACCAGGTGCGCGAGGAATCCGAGACCTTCGACCCCGACAAGCAGGTTATCCAACACCAGGTCAGCGTCGAATCCAGCAACCAGAGCACCGAAAAGACCCCCGGCGCGCAAGGCGCGAGTGTCGCCACCCAGCTGCCCGAGAACGCGGCCGCCGCGCAGAACGGCGCCAATGGCGACAGCCGCAACGCCGCACAGAACGAGACCTCCGAGGACACCACCTACCAGAACAGCCGCGTCCAGAAGGTCGCCGTGCGCACGCCGGGGCAGGTCAAGCGCCTGACCGTGGCGGTCATGGTGGACGGCGGCGAGAAGGGCCTGCCGCAGCCGCAGCTCGACCGCCTGCAGCGCCTCGTCGAGAACGCCGTCGGCTTCGACAGCGATCGCGGCGACAGCGTGTTGGTGGAGAACATGCCCTTCGCCGCGCAGGACGTGGACGGCATCGACGGCGGCTTGCCGTTCGGCCTGACCGTCGATCGCATCCTAGACGTGCTGAAGATCGTGCTGGTCGGCGGCATCGTCCTCTTCGCCATCCGCATGCTGCGCCGCCAGAACGCGCCCGCGCTGCTGCCGCCGCCCTCCGGTGATCTTTCCGAGGGTGAGGACCGCCGCCAGCCCGCGGGCAGCGTCTCGATGGCGCAGCTTGAGCCGATGGGCGGCCCGATCGGCGGGGGGGCCGACGATACCCCGCTGCTCGATCAGGAAGTCGCGCTCGCCCATGTCGATGGGCGAGTGAAGCTCTCCGCGATCAAGCGCATCGGCGACACCATCGCTTCCAACCCGGCGGAATCCGCCTCCGTCATCCGCCAGTGGATGAACACGTGAAAGGTATCCGATGAGCGACGAGCTCGACACCCGGCACCAGCTGACCCCGGCGCATCTGCCTGAGGAACCGGCCCCGGTCCTGAGCGGCGAAACCGCGCTGCCGCCGCGTCCCTCCACGCCGCCGACGCCCGATGACCTGCACGCCGTGTTCGACGTGCCGGTGAAAGTGCAGGCGGTGCTCGGCCGATCGAAGATGGACATCGGCGACCTGCTGCGGCTCAAGCCCGGCATGGTGGTGGAGCTGGACCGCCGCGTCGGCGAGCCGGTCGACATCTTCGTCAACAACCGCATCATCGCGCGCGGCGAAGTCGTGCTGATCGACGCCACGCTGGGCGTCACGCTGACCGAAATCGTCCGCAAGGAAGCATGATGGGATCGCGCGATCATGATGCCACCCGGCTGATGCTGGTCGGCGAACTGGGCGACGCGGTGGGTCTTGCCAACGAGATGGTGCGCGGCTCGGCCACCCGCATCGGCGTGGAATCCGCGCCTGCGGCCTTTGAAGGCTGGACCTCCGGGAGCTGGACCGGGTCGGAAGCCGACATGGTGGTGGTGGACCTTGCGGTGAACCTCAAGGACGTGCTGGCGCGGCTGCGCGGCGGGCGGTCTGAGGGTTCGGTGACGGCCTCGGTTTCCGGCCTCGTCGGACAGAACATCGCCGACGTCGAGCGCGAGCTGATCCTCCAGACCCTGCGCCACTGCGGCGGCAACCGCAGCGCGGCGGCGGCGATGCTGGGCATTTCGGTGCGGACCATGCGCAACAAGCTGCGCACGTTCCAGGCGGACGGGATGGCGGTGCCACCTGCACTTGCAGGCGTGGTGCGGGCCGAGATGGCGGCGGGCGCGTGATGGCTCTCTCCTTCGTCATTGCGAGCGTAGCGAAGCAATCCAGCGCGGTTTCATGCTGCCCTGGATTGCTTCGCTACGCTCGCAATGACGGGGGAAGGATAAATGCTTCGTCGCCGGGCCGCGGCAATCTGGAGCGTACCGGACTTCACTCTCACCCCCGTCATTCCCGCGAAGGCGGGAACCCATCTGATGCCGGTGCCTGTCGCACGAACATCAGCTGGGTCCCCGCCTTCGCGGGGATGACGGAAAATGGTTACAGCACCCTCGTTTCCCGCCCATGCAGCGGGCTCGCGATAGAGCACCGGTAATGGCCACCGCGCCCACCAAGTCCGCGCTTCCCCCGCAGGTCACGCAGTTCCTAGTCCGCCTCGGACCGGGGCGCGATCTTGCGCTGGCGCTGGGCGTGGGCGCGATCATCGCGATGCTCATCCTGCCGATGCCGGCGTGGATGCTCGACATGGGCCTCGCGCTCTCGATCACGGCTTCTGTCCTCATCCTGATGACGGCGCTGTTCATCGAGAAGCCGCTGCAGCTTTCCAGCTTCCCGACGATCCTGCTCATCACGACGATGCTGCGGCTCGGCCTGAACCTTGCCTCCACCCGCCTGATCCTCGGCCACGGGCATGAGGGGCATCAGGCGGCGGGCGGGGTGATCGCGGCCTTCGGCGAGTTCCTGATGGGCGGCGAGACCGTCATCGGCCTCACCATCTTCGCGATCCTGATCGTCATCAACTTCGTGGTCATCACCAAGGGCGCGGGCCGCATCGCCGAAGTGGCGGCGCGCTTCAGCCTCGATGCGATGCCGGGCAAGCAGATGGCGATCGACGCCGACCTCAACGCCGGCACCATCACCGAGGACGTCGCCCGCGAACGCCGTTCCGAGATCGAGCAGGAGAGCGGCTTCTACGGCGCCATGGACGGTGCCTCGAAGTTCGTGAAGGGCGATGCGGTCGCCGCTCTGCTGATCACCGCGATCAACATCGTCGTCGGGCTGATCGTCGGCGTCGCGATCCACGGCGTGCCGTTCGGGCAGGCGTTCACGACCTACACCATCCTCACGGTGGGCGACGGCCTCGTCAGCCAGATTCCGGCGCTGATCGTCTCGACGGCGGCGGGCCTGCTGGTGTCCAAGGGCGGCGTCGTCGGCAAGACGGGCGCGGCGCTGGGCGACCAGCTGGGCCGTTATCCCAAGGCGTTCGGCATCGCGGGCGCGCTGATGGGCATGCTGGCGCTGATGCCCGGCCTGCCGTTCCTGCCCTTCGCGATCCTCGGCGGGCTATGCGGATGGCTCGCGTGGACGATGACCAAGAAGGCGGAAGGGGCGGTGGCCGCCGCCCGCGTCGAGGAGGCCGCCGCTCAGGCCCGCCAGAAGGCCGCGCAGGCCGAGGAGCCGATCGCCCGAACCCTTGCGATCGACGCGCTGCGCATCGAGCTCGGCTATGGCCTGCTCCCGCTGATCAACGACGCCAGCGCCGAGCCGCGCCTCGACGATCAGGTCCGCGCGCTGCGCCGCCAGATGGCGACCGACTACGGCTTCGTCCTGCCCTCGGTCCGCATCATCGACAACATGGCGCTGCAGGCGAACGAATACGTCGTCTACGTCAAGGAAACCGAGACCGCGCGCGGCGAACTGCGCATCGGCAAGCTGCTCGTCATCAATGCCGGGGGCGGCGAGACCGGCCTCTCGGGCGAGGCCACGCAAGAACCGGTGTTCAAGCTGCCCGCCCAATGGATCGACCGCGAACTGCGGCAGGAGGCGGGCTTCCGCGGCCTGACGGTGGTGGACTGCGGCACTGTCGTCACCACCCACCTGACCGAGATCGTCAAGGACAACATCGCCGATCTTCTTTCCTATGCCGAGACGCAGAAGCTGCTCGACGAGGTCCACAAGGATTCGGCCAAGCTGATCGCCGACATCGTGCCCTCGCGCATCTCGGTCTCGGGCGTGCAGCGGGTGCTGCAGAACCTGCTGGCCGAGGGCGTCTCGATCCGCGACATGCCCACGATCCTCGAAGGCGTGGCCGAGGCGAGCGCCATCACCGCCAACCTCACGCAAGTCACCGAGCATGTTCGCGCGCGGCTTGCCCGGCAGATCTCGGCGCAGCACACGCTGGACGGCACGGTCCCCATCGTCGCGCTCGGCGCGGTGTGGGACGAGGCATTCTCCGAGGCGATCATCGGGCAGGGCGACGACCGCCACCTCGCCATGGCGCCCTCGCAGCTGCAGGCCTTCATCGCCTCGGTGCGCGAAACGTACGACCGCCTCGCCGGGCAGGGAGAAATCCCGTGCCTGCTGACGAGCCCGAGCCTGCGGCCTTTCGTGCGCTCGATCATCGAGCGGGTGCGGCCGGCGACGGTGGTGCTCTCGCAGAACGAGATCCACCCGAGGGCGCGCCTGCGCAGTCTGGGCGCGATCGGGTAGGGGCTGACACGGATGGGGCAAATAAACCCCGTCATCCCAGCGAAGGCTGGGACCGCTATCGGTCTTTAGACGCGAACTCTCGTGAAAGCGCGCCGCCGCGAGGTGGGCTGTTCACGGCCAGCGGTCCCAGCCTTCACTGGGATGACGGGGTTGTGTGCGATCACACCCCGCCGTGCTTGGCGCCCCCCTCGTCATTGCGAGCGCAGCGAAGCAATCCAGGGCAGTCTCAAGCCGCCCTGGATTGCTTCGCTGCGCTCGCAATGACGAGGGTGGAGTGATTGATCCGATCACACTCCTCCATCGCCGTCGCCGCTCGCAATCTTCAGATGATAGCGCGCATAGCGCCGCTCCCCCACCCGCTCCAGCGCGCCCAGTTCGACCAGCTCGGCCAGATCGCGCGTCGCGGTGGCGGAGGCGGCGTCGGTGATCGTGCGATAGTTGTGCGCGCTCAGGCCCCCCGCGAAACCGTCCGGCCCCTCGGCCATCATGCGGATCAGCGCCTTTTCCTGACGCGGGTTGATCGCGCCCTTCAGGCGGTCGAGCAGACGGGTTTTCTCGATCAGGAAGCGGATGCTGGCGATCGTGCGGCCTTGCGCTTCCAGCACGGTATCGGCAAACCAGTCCATCCACGCATCGATCCGGTTGCTCTGGCTGGCGCGCTGCAGCTCCGCGTAATAGGCTTTTCGGCGCCGGTTGATGGTGGCGGCAAGCGCGGTCAGCGTCGGTGCCTCCAGGCTCTGCGCCAGTGCCTTTTCCGCGATCGCGCGGCCGAGGCGGCCGTTGCCATCCTCGAACGGATGGATCGTCTCGAACCACAAGTGCGCGACGGCTGCGCGGGTGATGGCGGGCAGCGGCGTGCCCCCTTTCGGCCCGCTCGCGTTGAACCAGGCGATGAAGCGCGCCATCTCTGCGGGCACGCGGTCCGACGGCGGCGCCTCGAAGTGGACGCGCGGCGCGTGCAGGGCGCCCGAGACGATCTGCATCGGATCGGCATGGGTGCGATAGCCGCCGATCTCAGCCAGATCGCGGCGGCCGTTCATCAGCATCCGGTGCCAGTCGAACAGCACCGCGTTGTTCAGCGGGTCGGCATAGCGGCGGTAGAGGTCGGCCATCAACTCGGCCGCGCCCGCCTCGGCCGGGCTGGAGCGGCGCTGGTCGGCGGCGAAGCCGAGTTGCCGCGCGATCGACGACTGGACGCTGGCGCGGTCCAGCACTTCGCCCTCGATGGCGGAGCTTTCCACCATCTCCTGCGCGATCAGTTCGATCACGACGCCTTGACGGGCCTCGCCGTCGAGGTGATGCATGGCCCCGACGACGACGCCCGATCCCTTGAGGAACCGCGCCTCGACCGCGCTCAGGGACGCCGGGTCGAAGGTGAAGTCGGGCCAGTCGGGAAGCTGCCAGTTCCAGCGCATGATCGATGGGATACCTTTCTATCGATCATTATATGGCATTATTTTGATTTATTGAAGGGCCGCTCATCGATCAGCCCCGCGCATAAGATCGCACCCGCGACCGTCCGGTGCGCGAGCGTCCTATGATGAACCGATGCCCGTTCCCGTGACGACTTTCTTCCCGACCCTTGCCGCTCCGGGCACGCCTGTGCCGAGCGTCGGGGATGCGGAAACCGGCGCTTTCCTCGCCGCGCTTGAAAGCGTGGGGGCGAGTGCCGGGGCGAAGATCGACGAAGCTGCGCAGGCGGGCGAGGGGCCGCCGGTCGCGGAGCAGGCCCTCCCGCTTTCCGGCCGGATCGCGCCGCAAGTCGCGGCGGTGACTGTCGCGACGCAGCAGGTCCCGGCCGAGCCGGTCGTCACACCTGCCCCCCCGGCGGCGACCGAAACACCCGTCGCTCCCGCCGAGCCGGTTCCGCCGCGCGCCGGGACCGAGGCACCAGCCATTCCTGCGACCGCGTCAACTCCGGTGGCGACGCCGCCGCTTCCGATCGCATCGTCACCGGCAGACCCGACATCCGAGACGGCGGTGGATACCTCCAAGGCGCAGGCACCCGCGACCACTCCCGCAGAGGTCATGGTGGTGGCCGCCGAACCGGGCCTCGCAGACCCGGAAACTCTCGCGCCGGTCACACTGGCCGAGGCGACGCAGGCCGAAGAGGCTGCGCAGCCGGAGGCCGCCATCGACGCGGCCCGTCCGGCAAAGCGCAAGACCACCGCGACGGCCAGTCCGGCGCCGTCCTCTGCCTCTGCCTCTGCCTCTGCCCCGGCGCCCGGAACGCCCGTCATCGCGGCGATGGCCCCCGCTCCGACGACGCCCGCCGACCCGGCGCCGACAACCGCCGCGCCCCAACCCGAAGGGCCGCGTCCCGCCGCGCCCGTCGCCCACGCCGCGCCGCAAGCCGCTGAGGACACCGCGACGCCCGTGTCCGAGGCTCGCGTCTCCGCCCCGCTGTTCACCCAGACGCTGGACGCCGCGACCACGCGCCATCCGGCCGCGCTCCCTTACGACACCGCGCGCCCGGCAGCCGCCGAGGCCAGCGTGACCGTGCGTGAGGGCCGCTTAGGCGCGGACGTCGGCGTCGCCATCGCGCGGGCTCTCGATGGCGGGCCGGACGGCCTGCGCGACGCGCTGCTGATCCGCCTCGACCCGCGCGAGATGGGCCGTATCGACGTGAGCATGGGCTTCGACGAGGACGGCACCCTGCGCGCCGTGGTCTCCGCCGACCAGCCCGCCGCGCTCGACCTGCTGCGCCGCGAGAGCACTCACCTCGACCGTGCGCTCAGCGATGCGGGCGTACGCGCCGATGCCCAGTCGCTGCGCTTCGACACTTCGGCCAACGGCGGCGGCGGCTTCGGCAACGGGACGGGCCAGCATCGCCCGTCAACCCGTCCGCAAGGCGCGGCCGCCGAGTTCACCGGCGCGCAGGAAGAGGCCGCCCCCATCCTGCGGTCGCTGCGCGGCAGCGGCAATCTCGATCTCATGGCATAAGGCAGCACGACAATGACGACCGTTACCGACACTGCCTCCGCCTCCGCCTCCTCGGGCACTTCCGGCACCACCAGCAAGACCGCCGCCGCCTCGACCAGCCTGCTGGCCGACTACAACCTGTTCCTCAAGCTGCTGACCACGCAGATGACGAACCAGGACCCGCTCGATCCGATGAACACCTCGGAGTACACGCAACAGCTGGTGCAGTATTCGCAGGTGGAACAGTCGATCCAGCAGACCGGCAAGCTCGACGACATCCTCGGCCAGCTCCTGTCGCAGCAGATGGCTCAGGCATCGAGCTACATCGGCCGCGAGGCGCGCTTCGACAGCGCGGTGGCGGGGCTGGGCGACAATCCCGCCAAGTGGACCTACTATGTCGACGGCACTCCCTCCACCGTCACCGCGACGATCAAGGACGCGCTGGGCGGCACCGTGGCCACCGTTACCCTCGACCCCAGCGAGACCCAGGGCACCTACAAGTGGGACGGCACTCAGACCGACGGCACCAAGGCCGCGGCGGGCGCCTATACCCTTTCGATCAACGCGCAGGCCGCGAACGGATCGACATTGCCGACCACGATCAACTCGGTGGGCGTGGTGGACGACGTGGTGACCGACGGGACCAGCATCATGCTGGGTGTCAACGGCATCCGCCTGTCCGCGACGGGGCTGGTGGCGCTGACGGCGCCTTCGACCTCGACGAAGGAGTGAGGGCATCCTCCCTGTTCCGCAGGAATGGGGAGGTGGCAGCCCGCAGGGCTGACGGAGGGGTTCTTCCCCCTCCACCACCGACTGTGTCGGCGGTCCCCCTCCCCATCGCTTCGTGACAGGGAGGACTATCTCAATCCATCGCGTCGCTGCGTTC
>NZ_ALVC01000307.1:0-15814 GCF_000293195.2 Sphingomonas sp. LH128 | reverse complement strand
CCGCCAATCCCCGCGCCAGCGAGGTCATGAACTCGGGATCGCCTTTCGCGTCCAACTGCCCGAAATCCTGCATGTGTCCACCTGAATGACCGATTACCGGACAATATCACGTTTACCGGTTGACGCAATCCGCCCGCAGGCAGACACGCAGGATCAACGTTCAACATAAAGCCTTTGGAGAGTCGGATGATCGACAAGGCCATCGACGGCGCCGCTGCGGCCGTCGCGGATATTCATGACGGCGCATCGGTGATGATCGGCGGTTTCGGCACCGCCGGCATGCCCGACGAACTGATCGACGCGCTGATCGCGCGCGGGGTGGGCGACCTCACCATCATCAACAACAACGCGGGCAACGGCGAGCACGGCGTCGCCGCGCTGATCCGCGAAGGGCGGGTGCGCAAGATCGTCTGCTCGTTCCCGCGCCAGTCGGATTCGCACCATTTCGACGCCGCCTACCGCGCCGGAAAGATCGAACTGGAACTGGTTCCGCAAGGCAATCTGGCGGCGCGCATCCAGGCTGCGGGCTCCGGCCTCGGCGCGATCTTCACGCCGACCGGCTACGGCACGCTGCTGGCCGAAGGCAAGGAAGTGCGCGAGATCGACGGCAGGCACTACGTGCTCGAATACCCGATCCAGGCCGACTTCGCGCTGATCAAGGCGCACAAGGGCGACCGCTGGGGCAACCTCGTGTTCCGCAAGACCGCGCGCAATTTCGGGCCGATCATGGCGATGGCGGCGAAGACCACCATCGCGCAGGTTTCGCAGATCGTGCCGCTGGGTGACATCGACCCCGAAGTGGTGGTGACGCCGGGCATCTTCGTGCAGCGCGTCGTCGCCATCGCGCCCGCCGCAATCGCCGTAGCGGCTTGAAAGGAGAGGATAATATGAACCGCCTTAACCGCGACCAGATGGCCGCCCGCGTCGCCCGCGACATTCCCGAAGGTGCCTACGTCAACCTCGGCATCGGCCTGCCCACCAAGGTCGCCAACTACCTCCCTGCGGAGCGCGAAATCTTCCTGCAGAGCGAGAACGGCCTGCTCGGAATGGGGCCTGCGCCCGCTCCGGGAGAGGAAGACTGGGAGCTGATTAATGCCGGAAAACAGGCAGTTACTCTGCTTACCGGCGGCTGCTACTTCCACCATGCGGACAGCTTCGCGATGATGCGCGGCGGGCATCTGGACATCTGCGTGCTCGGCGCTTTCCAGGTTTCCGTGCACGGCGACCTCGCCAACTGGCACACCGGCGAGCCCGATGCGATCCCGGCGGTCGGCGGGGCGATGGACCTTGCCATCGGCGCCAAGCAAACCTTTGTGATGATGGAACTTCTGACCAAGCAGGGCGAGAGCAAGCTGGTCGAGAACTGCACCTACCCCCTGACCGGACTCGGCTGCGTGTCGCGGGTCTACACCGACCTTGCGGTGTTCGACCTCGGCCCTTCCGGCGCGAGCGTGGTGGAGATGGTCGAGGGCCTCGAAATCGAGGAACTGCGCCGGATCACCGGCCTCGATCTGGCCTTCGCCAAAGATGCCGAGCCCGTCTGAGCAGGCGGCACCCAACGATACCATAACGGCACCTAACATACCCCCAAGGGGGGCAAAGGACTATCCCGACATGACCGAAGCCTTCATCTGCGACGCCGTACGCACGCCCATCGGTCGCTACGGCGGCGGCCTCTCGAAAGTGCGCGCCGACGACCTCGGCGCCGTGCCGATGCGCGCGCTGATCGCGCGCAATCCCTCGCTCGACCCGGCCGCGATCGAAGAGGTCTTCTACGGCTGCGCCAACCAGTCGGGCGAAGACAACCGCAACGTCGCGCGCATGAGCCTGCTGCTGGCGGGCCTGCCGCACACCGTCCCCGGCGTCACCCTCAACCGCCTGTGCGCTTCGGGCCTCGAAGCGGTCGGCACTGCGGCGCGGGCGATCCGTAACGACGAGATGGCGCTCGCCATCGCGGGCGGCGTCGAGAACATGACGCGCGCGCCCTTCGTCATGGGCAAGTCCGACGGTGCCTTCGGCCGCGCGCAGAAGCTGGAAGACACGACGATGGGCTGGCGCTTCGTCAACCCGGCGCTCGATGCGCTCTACGGCACCGAGACGATGCCGCGCACCGGCGAAAACGTTGCCGAGGACTTCGGCATCAGCCGCGCCGACCAGGACGCCTTCGCCCTGCGCAGCCAGCAGCGCGCCGCCGCGGCGCAGGCGAGCGGCTTCTTCGCGGAGGAAATCGTCCCCGTCACCGTGCCGGGGAAGAAGCGCGGCGAGACGCTGGAGGTGTCGATCGACGAACATCCCCGCGCCGACACCACGATCGAGACGCTGGCCAAGCTGAAGCCCTTGTTTGGTCCCGAAGGCACCGTCACGGCAGGCAATGCGTCCGGCATCAACGACGGCGCGGCGGCGATGTTCGTCGCCAGCGAGGCGGCGGCCAGGGCACATGGGCTGACGCCGCGCGCGCGTATCCTCGGCATGGCGTCCGTCGGCGTCGAGCCGCGCGTCATGGGGATCGGCCCCCTGCCCGCGACGCTTAAGCTGATGGAGCGGCTTGGCCTGACCATCGGCGACTTCGACGCGATCGAGTTGAACGAGGCCTTCGCCAGCCAGGGCCTTGCAGTCATGCGCGGGCTTGGCCTGCCCGACGATGCGCCGCACGTGAACCCCAACGGCGGCGCCATCGCACTGGGTCATCCGCTGGGCATGTCGGGCGCGCGCATCGCCATGAGCCTCGTGCACCAGCTGGAGAAGACCGGCGGCAGGCGCGGCCTCGCAACGCTGTGCATCGGTGTCGGCATGGGACTGGCGCTGGCGGTCGAGAGGGTCTGACGCCGCTCGGCCGGCCCGCCCGCGTATCCTCGATGATCGCCCGGGCGGCCTGCCTGTCCCTTGACCGATGTGGACAGGCGATGCAGCCATAGCCGCAGAGGCGGATCGCTTACGCCGGACGCCTCCGATCACCGCACGCTGCCGGCGGTGCGAAGGACCTGCCGATGCCGCTGATCGCCGATGCCGAGTTTTCGAAGCTCAACATTCCGCTGCTGCGCCATTTCCCGGAACTGGTGCAATCCCTCGGCGGCGATGTCGGCGAACTGCTGCCACTGGTCGGAATGGCAGCAAAGGACTTTCGCGACGACGCTGCGGAGCTGACTTATCCGCAGGCGATCCGGTTACTGGCGCTTGCCGCAGATCGCCTGAACTGTCCCGATTTCGGAATGCGGCTGGCGTTGCGGCAACGCGGCGGCGCGATTTTCGGGCCGCTGGGCAATACCATGCGCAATTCGAAGACATTCGGAGACGCCCTGCGCTTCGCCAGTGCCCATACGAACGCTCACAGCCGCGCCGCGCGTGTGTGGCTGCGACCCGAGCCTGAAGAGGGCACCATCTTTGCCGGGCACGAACTGCTTCTCGAAACCAGCCGCGACCGTATTCAGGCCATCGAACAGATTCTGCTGGTCGGCCATCTCGAGGCGATGGAGATGACCGGCGACTATGCCCGCGCGCGCAGTATCCATTTTCGGCATGAACCCGTGTCGCGACCGGCCGAATATCGCCGCTACTTCGGCTGCGACGTGCACTTCGGCGAGCCCGCAGACGGGATCACGTTCTCCGACCGGGACCTTGCCACCCCGGTGCTCACCCAGAACGCGCAGGTCCGCAGCGATCTGGTCGCCTACATCGAGAGGACTTTCCCGAAGCAGCGTCCACCCGTGGACGCCGAAGTGCGCGGGCTGATCCTGCGCAAGCTGACCCGGGACGACTGCGGCAGTGCCGAAATCGCCCGCACCCTCGCCATTCATCACCGGACCCTGCGTCGGCGACTGAAGCAGGAGGGCACCAGCTTCCAGGCGGTCAAGGACGATGTCCGCCGCGATCTGGCGCTGTACTACCTGCAGCAGACCGGTATCGATTTCCGCGGCATTTCCGAGAAGCTGGGGTTCGCGGAACAGGCAGTATTCTCCCGCAGCTGCAGGCGCTGGTTCGGCCAGTCGCCCACGCAGTTGCGCAGCCTACGCGCATCCGTCTCCAACATATCACCGTCATTACCGTGAAGTGGGAACCCATCTCCTGACGGCGCCTGTTGCACGATCGTCAGATGGGTCCCCGCCTTCGCGGGGATGACGAAGCAGGGTCAGGTGACGATGCCTTCACCCGTATCGATCACGCCCGCACCGCGATCTCGTACTGCTCGATATAGTCGCGAAAGTGCTCGCGGACGCCTTCGCGGCTGAGGCCGAATTCGGCCAGGTCATATTCGTGCTTGCCGTGCTTGCCCTTGGGGTTTGCAGCCAGGTAGGCTTCCATGGCTGCGCGGGCTTGCGGCGTGAAAGGCTCGTCGAACCTTTCGTAGATGCCCTGCGCCGTGGCGAGCGGGTCGCGCACCAGATCGCGATACTGCACGTCGAAGATCGCATCGTGCCCGTGCTTCGCACGAAAGGCGTTCGACCGCGCGATCATCAGGTCGAACGTCTCCAACAGATTCTCTCCGATGGCCCGAAGATCGACCTGATCGCTGTACATCCGCCGCACTTCCTTGACGAGGCTGCAGGCCGAGCCCAGCACTTCGACCGGATCGCGGTGCGTCATGACCAGTTGCGCGTCAGGAAACTCGGCCGTCAGGGCATCGAGGAACAACGGGTGCCAGGGGTTCTTGAGCGTCCAGCGCCCCGGGGCATTGGCCTGAAGCAGCTGCAGCAGCCGCTTTTCGTAGCGGAAGGCGGGCGCGTAGTCGGCCTCGTCCAGGAACCAGCGGTGGTAGCCCGGAATGTCCGCCTGGGAATCGTAGAGCTGCGCGCAGAACGACGGCGCCATGGCGAACTGGCACTCGGTCGGGCTGTCGGCCTCCTCGTAATGGATCGCGGCGATCTGCGGCGCGTACTTCAGCCCCTGCAGCGTTCGCGTCTGGCAGGCATCGTGACGGGGACCGGCGTGAAGTTCCTGCACCAGCGGCGGCGGCACCGAATCGAACGCTTCCCAGCGCAGGAACGCGCGGCGCGCCGGGTCGGCTTCCAGCAGGTTGATCGCCAGCGTGGTGCCGGTACGCGGAAGGCCGAAGACAAACAGCGGCTTCTCGACCGGGCGCTCCAGAAGTTCGGGGTGGCGCGCCAGCCAGTCCTCCACGCGCATCCGGTTCGCCATCGCGGCCACCAGTGCATCGACCGATCGCGCCATGCCCGCTTCGGTGAATCTGGCTTCGTCCTCGTAGGACTTCAGCAACACGCCAAGCCCTTCGAGGATCGCGGGATCGCCGAAGTCGCTCAATCCGGTCCGTTCGCTTGCCGCTGCGACGATGTCCTGCGCCTGCATGTCTTCTCCCTCATCCCGTGCCGCGTCATCGCGCGGCGTTCGGAGGGGATCATGAAGACATGGGGCACACTTTAGAAGCTACCCGCCGATCACCTTGGCGATATCGGGCGATCAGACCGAAAGGATCAGGGAATCGTCGCTGCGCGGGGGCGTACCGTCGTAGGAGGGCAGAGGCTCGAAGTGCTCGTTCAGCAGTTCCATCGACGAGAGGCCCGCCAGCTTGAACTGGCCGAGACCCGGCTCCTCGTCGCTGCGGCGTGCCTTCGCGGGGTTCATGGCACTGACGACAAGATCGCCGTGCCTTTCGAACAGCATGTGCGGGGCAAGCGTGATCGTGTTGCCGTTGTAACGCGCCGTCACGAACTTTCGCGTGGCTATGGCTTCCATCAGGGTGAGTCGTGGATCAGTCATCGGCACCGCAAATTGCACGGGTTGCCCAAAATGAAAAGCAAGGTTGCAACCGAAAACTCGCAGGACGGGCTTTCGGAAGGCCCCACGCGAACGGCTTGCAAATCGTGCGCGCAGCGAATAATCCCCCGCCCGTCCCTCCGAAAAGGGGGACACGATCGCGTTGGTGCCTTCCGAAAGGGGCTTAAAAGGGAACGCGGTGAGAGGGGCTACCCCTCGAAGCCGAGGCTGTCCCTGCAACTGTAAGCGGTGAGCGCGATGCATATCGCGGCAGGCCAATGTGCCCTGCCGCAGCCACTGGGCCGGACGCTAACTCCTGCGAGGCCTGGGAAGGCCGTGCATCGCGTGACGACCCGTAAGCCAGGAGACCTGCCAGCGTCCGGTCGCTCTTGCCTTGGTCCAGGGGATGGCCGCGGCACGGTGTACTCCGTCTGAGCGACGAACTTGCGGCCAGGCCGCAACGGTGGGTTTCGCCGGTCGCTCGTTCGCGCCCGGATTCCGCCGCTGCACCCGTGCGGGGGGACACCCCTCTCGCGGGAACCTGTCCGTTCGACTGGGAAACGCAACGGGGGTTACAACATGAATACGAGATCGCTTCTTTCCGGCCTGATTGCTTCGGGCGCGTCATTCTGCATGCTTGGCATGTCCGCGACTTCGGCTGAGGCGCAGGAAGCCGCCGAGACGGCGCCGGAGAATGCCAATAACACGGATGCGGGCAACATCGTCGTCACCGCGCGCAAGGCGGGTGTCCTGCAACTCGGCCAGCAGGCCGACGCCTCCAGCCGCCTCGGCCTCACGCCGATGCAGACGCCGGCCAGCGTCGACGTCATCACCAGGGAGATGATCCGCAGCCTGGGCGACCGCACCGTGGTTGCCGCAGCCGCGCGCGCACCGGGGCTCATCAACAACAGCTCGGCCTTCGGTTACTCGCTGAGTTCGCGCGGGTTCACCGGCTACACCTCGGTGATGCAGCTCTACGACGGGATGCGCGTCTACACGACGACCACGCAGACCTTCCCCGCCGACCCGTGGATGGCCGAGCGGATCGAGGTCCTGCGCGGTGCGGCGTCGGTCCTCTATGGAGAGGGCGGCATCGGCGGCGCGATCAACGTCGTGCGCAAGAAGCCCAATACCGAGCAGTTCGAAGGCGAGGTCCGTCTCAGCGGCGGTTCATTCGATACTTATGCGGCGGCGGGCGGGATCGGCGGGCCGATCGGAGACAGGCTCTCGTACCGCGTCGATCTCAGCTACAACCGTTCGGACGGGTGGATGGAGCGCGGGCAATCGCGCAGTCTTGCGCTTTCGGCGGCGCTGCGCTGGCAGGCGCGCGACGACCTCGTGCTGACGCTGACGCACGACCGCGCCGACCTCGACCCGACGATCTGGTACGGCACTCCGCTGCGAGACGGCAAGCTGGTGCGGGACATCCGCAAGAAGAACTACAACATCGCCGACCGCTCGCTGCGTTTCGACGATGCCTGGACCCAGGCCAAGGCCGAATGGACACCGGCCGAGGGGGTGACGATCACCAACGTCGCCTACTACCTCACCGGCTTCAAGCACTGGCGCAATGCCGAGGGCTATGCCTGGTCCGGCGACCAGATCCGCCGCTCGAGCTATCTGGAGATTGTCTACAAGACGAAGCAGTGGGGCGACCGCTTCAACGCGGTGTTCGATCATACGCTGCTGGGCATGGACCACCGCCTGAGCCTGGGCGGCGAGTACAACACCGGCTCGCTGCTGCGCACCGACAGTTCGCCCAACAGCCGCTTCGACCTCGTCGATCCTTACGACTATACGCCGGGCACGTTCCTCGACGGCACATTCGGCACCCGCTACAAGTACAAGACCGATGTGCAGCAATGGGCGCTGTTCGGCGAAAGCCGGCTCTCGCTGTCCGACCGGCTCTCGCTGGTGACGGGGCTGCGCTACGATCGCCCGAAGACCGAGCGGCACGATGCCCTCGATCCGGCGGCGGACTACACCGCCCGCTACCCGAGCACCAGCTGGCGCACGGGGCTGGTCTACAACCCCAGCGACACGATCTCGCTCTATGCGCAGTATTCGGCGGCGGCGGACCCGGTGACGGCGTTCCTCACGGCGACACTGGCGCAGACCAGCTTTGACGTTTCCACCGGGCGCCAGTGGGAGGCCGGGGTCAAAGCGACTTTCCTGGACGGACGCGGCGAGTTCACGCTGTCAGGCTATCGCATCGTCAAGAAGAAGATCCTGACCCGATCCGCCAACGATCCCACGGTGTCGGTGCAGGTCGGACAGCAATCTTCCTACGGCGTCGAGGCCTCGTTCGGACTGGCGGTGACGAAGGACTTCAGCGTGCTCGCCAACGGCACGATCCTGAACGCGCGGTACGACGACTTCGACGAACTGGTCGGCACCGCGCTGGTCAGCCGGGACGGCAACATGCCCATCGGCGTCGCGGAAAAGGCGGCCAACCTGTGGCTGTCATGGCGGCCGGTGCAGCCGCTGCATCTGGACGCGGGCCTGCGGTATGTCGGCAAGCGATACTCCGACGCCGCCAATACCCGGCTCATCCCGGCCTATACGCTGGTCGATGCTTCGGCCCGCTACGACCTTGCCGAGAAGACGAGCGTGACGCTCAACTTGCGCAACGTCTTCGACAGGATCTACGTCCAGAACAGCTACTCCACCTCGCAGTGGGTCCTGGGTGAGCCGCGCAGCGTCGCGGTCACCTTCGAGCAGCGGTTCTGACCGTGGCGGGGAGGCCGAAGCCAGGGCGAGAGCCGAACTGGCGCGCGATCGCCGCGCGCGTGCTGGCGGCCACCGTCGGCGCCTACGCGCTGTGCTACGCGTGGATCGGCGCAGCCGTGCGCGTGCTGCCGATGGACGGCGTGGACGCGAACATCCTCGCCACCTGCCTTGCCTTCATGGTGTTCGTCGCGGTGATCCTGCGGGCCTTCGCGGTCCGCAGCGTCACGCGCATCTGGTGCGAACTGCTCGTGGGCACGGCGCTGCCCATGGGCCTGCTGCTGGGGCTGGGGCGATGAAGGACACCCTGCGCCAGTCGATGGGCTGGCTTCATACCTGGTGCGGGCTGCTGCTGGGCTGGGTGCTGTTCGGCGTCCTGCTGACGGGATCGCTGGCGGTGTTCTACACCGAGATCAATCTCTGGACGACGCCCGAACTGCGCTCTCCCGTCACCATCGACCGCACCCATGCGGTGCGAATGGGCCGCGCGTACCTCACCCGCGTCGCGCCCGATGCACGGCAGTGGCGCATCGTCATCCCCACCCCGCGCGAGCAGGTGCTCCGCCTCGTCTGGACCGACCGCGCGGGCAAGGCCACCACGCACCGGCTCGACCCGCAGACCGGCGCCCGCATCCCGCGCGACATGGACGCGGGGTTCTTCTTCATGCGCTATCACTACACGCTGGGGATCGATCGCAAGTCCAGCCAGCTGGGCTTCCTGATCGTCGGTGCGGCGGGCCTCGCCATGCTCGCCGCCTCGATCAGCGGCGTGATCATCCACAAGCGGATATTCCGGGATTTCTTCATCTTCCGCCCCGAGGCCTCGCGCCAGCGGGCGTGGATGGACGCGCACAACGTGCTCTCCGTGCTGCCGCTGCCGTTCCACGTCATGATGGCCTATACCGGCCTCGTCCTGATCTATTACGCCTACATTCCCGCCGGGGTCGCCATGCTGAACGGCGGCGATGTGAAAGCCTACCAGACCGCCGCCGCGCAATCGCTCTACATCGACCGCGGCATCGACGGCGACCGGCCGCCGGGCGCGCCCCGCCGCACCGTCGATCTGGCCGCGCTGTTGCCCCGCGCCGAACGGGCATGGGGAGGCGGACCTGCCGTGAACATCTATGTCAGCCAGCCCGACCGCGCCGATGCCGTGGTCGAGATCTGGCGCCAGCGCGACGACCGCATCGCCAACTTCCCCGACCGCGTGGACTTCGCAGGCTCCGACGGCAAGCTGCTGCGCGTGCTGGTGAAGCGCTCACCCGCAAGGGAGACGCAGGCGTTCCTTGCCGGGCTGCACTTCATCGAGTGGGGCGGCGCGGCCGCGCGGTGGCTCTATTTCCTCACCGGCCTTGCCAGCGCCGCGATGGTCGCGGCAGGACTGATCCTGTTCACCGAAAAGCGCGCCCGCAAGACGATGTCGCCGTTTCAGGCCATGGCGAGCCGGATCACCGTCGCCGCCGTAGCCGGTAACGTGATCGCCTGCGCGGCCTATCTCCACGGCGAACGGCTGCTGGCCCCGGGCATGGACGACAGGCGCGCCATGGCGGCCTCGGTCTACTTCCTGGCCTGGCTGGCATCCCTGATCCATGCCGGTCTACGCCCCTGGGGCCGGGCATGGGGCGAACAACTGCAGCTCGCCGCCCTGCTGTGCCTGTCGCTCCCGGTAACGAGCGCGCTGGCGAACCTCCCGCTCACGACGACGCTGCCAAGGGGCGGCGGGATACGGGCCGGAGCGGACCTCACCGCTACCGCAATCGGCATCGTCCTGTGGATCGCGGCCGCGAGGGTGACGCGCCGTACGAACGCGCAGGTGAACCCATGATCGCGGCAACGTTCCTTTCGCTGCTGCTGGTTGCGGCGGGATTTCACGCGATCCGGCGGGCGAAGTCGCAGGACCGCGCCCACGCATGGCGGACAGGCGGCGCCATATTGCTCGCGCTGGCTTGCGCCGCATCGATAGCGGGCGCCGAGACAGCCCTCATCGGCGCGATGCTATGGCTGTTCTGCGTGCTGCCGCTGGCCGCGCTGCCCGAGATATTCGGCAGGCGAAACGGCAGGTAGCGCTCGCCGGATCTCCCTGCTCAAACAACTTGCACGTGCAACCATATTAGTTTAGGCATGAAGCAATTCAGGAGAGACATCCATGCGTATTGCGTGCCTCGGCGGCGGACCTGCCGGTATCTACTTCGCGATCTCGATGAAGCTGCGCGACCCTGCGCATGAGGTCCACGTCTTCGAACGCAACCGCGAGGGCGACACCTTCGGCTGGGGCGTGGTGTTCTCCGACCAGACGTTGGTGAACCTGCAGGCGAACGACCCGGTCAGCGCCGCCACCATCGTCGATAGCTTCGCGCACTGGGACGACGTGGACGTCACCGTGGGCGAGAACACCGTCAGTTCCTCCGGCCACGGCTTCATCGGCATCGGCCGCAAGCACCTGCTGCAGATCCTGCAGGCCCGCGCGGGCGAGCTGGGCGTCGTGATGCACTTCGAGACGCAGTTCGACGCGGACCTCTCGCAGTTCGCGGACTTCGACCTGATCGTGGCGGCGGACGGCATCAATTCGATGGTGCGCACCGCCAACGAAGAGAAGTTCGGCGTCGATATCCAGACCAAGACCAACAAGTTCTCCTGGCTGGGCACCACCAAGCTGTTCGACGCCTTCGCCTTCATCTTCGAGAAGACTCACGCAGGCTGGATCTGGGCGCACGCCTACCGCTTCGACGAGACGCATTCGACCTTCATCGTCGAATGCTCGCCCGAAACGTGGACCGGCCTTGGCCTCGACGCGATGGAGCAGGCCGATTCGATCGCGCTCTGCGAGACAATCTTCGCGCGCCATCTGGACGGTCACCCGCTGATCTCCAACGCCACGCACTTGCGCGGTTCGGCAGCGTGGATCAACTTCCGCCGCGTGATCTGCAAGCAGTGGTCGTTCGACAACGTCGTGCTGCTTGGGGATGCCGCGCACACCGCGCACTTCTCGATCGGTTCGGGCACCAAGCTGGCGCTGGAAGACGCGATCAAGTTGGCGCAAGTGCTGGACCGCCCCGGCATCACGGGGCGCGAGGAACTGGCCGCCGCGCTCGCCGAATATCAGGAGGAGCGCCATGTCGAGGTACTCAAGATCCAGAACTCGGCCCGCAATTCGACCGAGTGGTTCGAGACGCTGGACCGTTACCTCGGCTTCGACCTGCCGCAGTTCGCCTATTCGCTGATGACCCGCTCGCAGCGCGTCAGCCACGAGAACCTGCGCCTGCGCGACGCCGCCTGGCTGGAAGGGCTGGAGCGCTGGTTCTGGGCAGGCAACGAAGGCCGCAACGTGCCGGTGCAGCCGATGTTCACGCCCTATACCCTGCGCGGGATGACGGTGCCCAACCGGGTGGTGATCCCGGCGATGTTGACTTATTCCGCCGATGCGGACGGCTATGCCAACGACTTCCATTCGGTCCACTACGGTTCGCGCGCGCTGGGCGGTGCCGGTCTGGTGGTCACGGAGATGCTGGCCGTGGCGCCCGAGGGCCGCACCACCCCCGCCTGCCCCGGCCTGTGGCACGATGGCCAGAGCGAGCGCTGGACCGCCTTCAACCAGTTCGCGCACCAGCACTCGGCGGCGAAGACCTGCGCGCAGATCGGCCATGCCGGTGCCCGAGCCGCGTGTCAGGTGCCCGGTGAAGGTGTGGGCTACGACGTGCCGATGGACGCGCCGTGGCCGATCGTCTCCGCCAGCGCGCAGGCGTGGCGCAAGGGCGGCACGGTCCCGCAGGCATTGGACGCGAAGGGCATGGACCGGATCGTCCAGCAATTCGTCGCGACCGCCATCCTGGCCGACAAGGCGGGCTTCGACATGCTCGAAGTGCAGGCGGGCCACGGCAACCTGCTCTCGGCCTTCATCACCCCGGTGATGAACGCGCGCGAGGACGCCTTCGGCGGCTCCCTTGAAAACCGCATGCGCTTGCCCCTGCGCGTGATCGAGGCGGTCCGCGCCGCATGGCCGCAGGACAAGCCGCTCGCGGTGCGCATTTCCGCCAACGACTGGGTCGGCGAAGCGGGCGTGACCCCTGCCGAGGCGGTCGAGATCGCGAAGCTGCTGCGCGCGGCGGGCGTGGACATCGTCGACGTTTCCGCCGGTGAGACCGCGCCCGAAGGCCGCCCGGTCTATGGCCGCATGTTCCAGACCCCGTTCGCCGATCAGATCCGCAACGAGGCAAGTGTGCCGACGATCGCGGTGGGCAACATCGCCGATGCCGATCAGGTCAACTCGATCCTGACGGCGGGCCGCGCCGATCTCGTCGCGCTGGGCCGCACGCACCTGTTCGACCCGGTGTGGACGCTGCGCGCGGCGGCCTCGGCCGGGTATCAGGAACAGCCGATCCCCGCGCCCTACAAACTGGGCCAGCAGATGGCGATGCGCGCCGCGAAACAGGCGGAGGGCGCACGAGCCTGACCCTCGCGCCCCGCGGCCGGGGCTTCGACAAGCTCAGCCTGAGCGGAATTGGGAGGTTCATTCCAACCCCGCTCACCCTGAGCCTGTCGAAGGGTCTGCTTCAACGCAGGGTTGCTTGCCCGAAAGAAACTTTATGCCTGCAGGAATCGACATAATCGCATCCCCCGCTATGGAACCTCCTGGAGAACGAGGAGCCTTGGCGACGATGGAAAAGACGATTCCCGGCAGCACCGCGCCGTCCGGCACGCTCGACTTGCGCGTCTGGGTGCGCCTGCTCGACTGCGCGAAGATCATCGAGAAGCGCCTGCGCCGCAATTTCGAGGACCAGTTCTCCACCACCCTGCCCCGTTTCGACATCCTCGCGACGCTCGACCGCGCGCCGGACGGCCTGCGCATGGGCGAACTGTCGCGCGCGCTGCTGGTGTCGAACGGCAACGTCACCGCGATCGTGCGCCAGTTACAGGAACAGGGCCTCGTCTCTTCGTACACCGACCCGGAAGACGCCCGCTCCGCCATCGTCTCGCTCACGCCGAACGGCCGCGTCCAGTTCGCCGTACTGGCAGAGGCCCACCACGGCTGGGTGCGCGAAGCCCTCGCCGACTTTCCCGAGGACAGCCAGCGCCAGCTTCTGACCCTGCTGACCCAGCTCAAGACTTCCATTCTCTAGGACCTCTCGCCGATGCCTTTCACCACCTCCACGCAAGTGCGCTTCGCGCATGTCGACCCAGCGGGGATCGTCTTCTACCCCCGCTACTTCGAGATGCTGAACGGCGCGGTGGAAGACTGGTTCGCGCAGGACCTCGGCATGGACTTCGCATCCATGCATCTGGAACAACACATCGGCGTGCCGACGGTGAAGCTGGACGTCGAATTCGTCTCGCCCAGCCGCCTCGGCGACCGGCTGGAGATGACCGTCACCGCCAAGCGCCTCGGCCGTACCAGCTGCGGGATCGAGGTGGTCTTCACCGGAGAGGGCCGCGATCGCCTGCGCGCGCAAGTGGTGCTGGTTTGCATGGACCTGAACGACCACCGCCCGGTTGAATGGCCCGCCCACGTGCGCGAAAGGATCGAGGCGGGGCTGGTTCCGGCCTGACCCACGCACAATTCCACTGGTTCATGGAGGCTTAAGCGGCGATAGGCTTCTCGTTCGCACTTATCGCCCAGGATCCACGACCAATGCAATCGACGCCGCCCCGGTGGGCCACGACCGTTCCCACTGGCACCGCGACGCCTGTTGCCGCGATCACTCCGGCGCTCGTGGAACTGCGCCGCTCCGGCCCGGCGATCCGGCCGCAGGTCTGGGGCGCGATGCTGCTGAGCCTTGCCGTCCTGACCGTGCTGATGCACCGGGCGCAACTCGTCATCGATCCGTGGCAGGCGGGCAATCGGCCATTCTACGCCGCCGGGCTGCTCGCCCTGCTCGCGCGCTTCGTCCTGCCCCGAACCAGTTGGCGCCATGCGCTACCGCTCGCGCATTTCAGCGAGTACGCCGCGATCTTCACGATGATCTCGCTGATGGGCGCGACCGCCAGCTACCCGGTGGCGGCCCTGACCAGCGGCTATGCCGACGAACGACTTCAGGCGATCGACGTGGCCATGGGGTTCGACTGGGTGAGCCTCTACCGCCTCGTGGCCGCGTATCCGGTGCTGCAGGCGGTGGGCACGGTGGTTTATCGCAGCATTTACGTCACCCCCGTAGTGTTGCTGTGGTGCGCGGCGCGGGGCGGGCGGCATGACGAGGCCTATCGCTTCATCGCCGGGTTCTGGCTGGCGACGATCCTGACCCTGCTGCTGTTCAGCCTCATGCCCGCCATCGGCCCGTTCTCCTACCTGTGGCACAGCGCAATCCCGTATATGCCCGAGAGCGAGCAGTGGCAGGAGGGCCTGATCCCGGCGCTGCGAGCCTATCAGGTTCACGTCGTCGATCTGGGCCACTTGCGCGGGATCGTCTCGGCGCCGAGTTTCCATACGGCGGCGGCGGTGCTCTACATCGCGGCGGGCTGGCGCATTCCAGCGCTGCGCTGGTGGATCGTCGCGCTCAACGCCGGGATGCTGCTGTCCACGCCGGTCGAGGGCACGCATTACCTTGTGGACATGGTGTTCGGCGCGGGGGTCGCGGGGATCGCCCTGTCGCTCATGGCCTGCCACCGGCGGCTGACAGCCTAGGCTGGGTGGACCAATTCGGACGGTCGGCAAGCGCCCCATTGCGGTCTTCCGCTGGTTTTCTAACATGCAGCGATGTTACGCTCTTACATTACTTTATCGCTGGCAATTCTAGCTTTGTCGGGATGCAATATCCCCGAAAAATATGAGCGGTTCCGAGGAATGGCAATATTGGGACCGCATGGCCCCGAGTTCTATCCAGAAATGGAATTCAGGACCACACAGGAAAAGATTTACCCTTGGCGTATGTCGGGGATTGGAAAGGACTTTAGGCCCCGACTAGAACAAGCAGAGCGCAATGCGACCGAGCTTGGCAGGTCGTCGTTTCCTTGGATCACAGTCGAATTTCTCGGCGAAGAGATCACCCCGTCGCCGAAATACGATGGCCCCACAAAGGAAGTCAGGGTGGTAGAATGGTTGAAAGTCGAGCCATGCACGACAATGCCGCGCAAGTGCTTAGATCAATGACCGCTCTCCACCCTTAGCGGCTATCCCCCCGGTTCGTCATTGCGAGCGCAGCGAAGCAATCCAGGGCAGTCTTGAGCCGCCCTGGATTGCTTCGCTGCGCTCGCAATGACGAACGGTGAGCAGGCAGGGCATTCGCAACCCGGCAAACAAGGAAGACGGCGCCTTCCCCGCCGGGAAAGCGCCGCCTCTTCACGCCGTGAAAGGGAAGGCTCCCGCCTCCCCCTTCCCTGCCATCGTCAGAACTTGGTGCCGACGCGGATGCCGTACGTGCGCGGTGCCGCGTAGGACACCTGGATG
>NZ_ALVC01000306.1:0-2909 GCF_000293195.2 Sphingomonas sp. LH128 | reverse complement strand
GATGACCTCGATCACGTCAACGCGGCATGGACGATCGCCAGGGAGCGCTACATGACCTCGAGCGCCGAAGGCGAACGCTTCGACCTCTGGCGCTGCACCGGGCTCACCGTGCCAGACCTTTCGGCCGCAGGCTGCGAAATGGGCGACAATGACCCCTGCATCCGGCCAGGCCGCGTCTACGAGCCGGGCCATATCGAACTGGATGAGGAAAAGGGCCTCATCGTCACCATCGGAAATTCGATCCGCACCTTCGAAAACCAGATCGAGGCCGAGGGCCACCTCTGGCGGGCCTATGCTGCCTCCGAGTTCACCTTCTAGCCCGAGGCCGCAGGCTGATCGAGGCGCCGATGCTCACTTGAGGGGAGGGGGAAGGGAGAGGCGAGCAACCCGAAAGGAGCCGCCCCATGTCCAACATCGTGAAACTTCCGGGACCGCCAGCGCCGCCGCGCTGCGCGGTCCCCATCGGGCAAACGCCCTATGGTCCCCTCGAACTGGACCTCGCCCGCGTCCTCGCGGGACGCATGTTGGTTCAAGGTGGGTCCGGTGCCGGCAAGAGCCAGACCATGCGCCGCATAGTCGAAGAAGCCTTCGACTACGTTCAAACCATGATCGTCGATCCCGAGGGCGAGTTCGGCAACCTTGCCGCGCACATCGGCGCCACCACGATCAAGGCCGCCGAAATCGCCGCCGATGGCCTGACCGCCGCAGCGACCCGCGCGAGGCACCATCGCATTGCCCTTCATCTGGATCTCACCGACCTCGATCCCGAACAGCGCATCATCAAGGCATCGGCCTTCTTCGCCGGCCTTGTCGGCGCGCCGCGTGAGGACTGGAAACACACCGTTCTCGTCGCGATCGACGAAGGGCACCTGCTCGCGCCTCATCAGGCCGGTTCCGCGCAGGACGCAGAAACCCGCCGCCTTGGCGTCGCAACGCTCACCGATTTGTGCGCCCGAGGCCGCAAACGCGGAATCGCACCCATCATCGCGACCCAGCGGCTCGCCAAGCTCTCCAGCTCCGTCGTCTCCGAGCTTCAGAACTTCCTCATCGGCATCAACGTCTTCGACCGCGACATCATCCGTGCCGCCGACATTCTGGGATTCAGCCGCAGCGAGGCCGAAAAGCTGCGCAGCCTGCGGGCTGGCGAGTTCTACGCCTTCGGCCCCGCGCTCACCCGCACACCGCTGCTCGCCAAGATCGACCAGACCATCACCGAACATCTCGGCGCCACCCCGGACTTGCATGGCGCGGCCGACCTCGACCATGCCGAGGCCCAAAAGCTGCTCGACCTCGAGCATCTTCGCGAAACACCGAGCCGACGCGACGAAAGCCTGAAGGCTCGCGGCAGCCGCGCTCTCGACGCCTTCCTGCTCGATCCCATCGCGCCGACCGCAACGGCGATCTGCCTGGCCTTGAAGGGGATTTCTCCCAACGCCACCACCGCCAGCGAACTGGCCAAGCACCTTTGCATCACGCGCGAGGCCGTGGATCAAGCGCTGGACGTGCTCTCAGCGCTCTCGGCCGTCGATACCATGCCACGCGCCGATGACCGCATGGCGCGCCTCCATACACGTCTCCGCGCCCGTCTCAGCGATGTTCATGTGGTCGGCCTGTCATGACCGACGATACCGCACCGATCATCGTCGAACTTGTGCCGCTCGCGGCCCCGGTGCCGAAGGCATCGGCGCCGCTGGGCGAAATGCAGTATCGCTCCGATAGCTGGACCCCGCAGGAGGTTCGCACCTTGCGCCAGCTTTTTACCGACGACATTCCACTGCTGGAAATCTCCGAGGCCCTGGGCCGCGGCCTGCAAGGTGTCAGGGACAAGGTCTGCACCCTTGGCCTACGCCGCCATTCGACGCGGCCGTGGAGCGAACTTGAAGATCACGAACTGATCCAGACCTACGGGCAAGAGCCCGCTGCTACGATCGCGGCGCGTCTCGGCCGCTCATGTGGCGCAGTCTATACCCGTGCCGCGATCCTTGGGCTCAGCGAACAGGCAGCACCGGCATGGACACCATGGGAGGATGCACAGCTACGCGCCGGCTTTGCGGCTGACATTCCAACGGCTCAGGTCGCCCTGATCATCGGCAGACCCCATGCCGGCGTCTACAGCCGTGCAGGCAAGCTGGGCATCAAGCACGCGAGCAGCCCCAAGGGCTGGACCAACGCCGAGATCGAGCGCGCCATCGAACTCGTGCAAGCTGGGCATACCTATACCCAGATCGGCGTGATCCTTGGAACGGAAGGCTTCGCCATCCGCACCAAGTCGTCGCTTCAGGCGCTTATGCAGCGAACCGGGCAGGGGAAGGGCTGGGGCCGCGTCTGGATGCCCGAAGAAGATGAACTCCTCATCAAAGCCTACCGCGAAAACGCCAGCCTCACGCCTCTGCGCAACCGGCTCGGCCGATCGGTCTTCTCGATCCGCTGGCGCGCGGAATATCTGAACCTTCGCGGCACGCATGCCCGGTCCAAAGGCTGGCGCCTTGGCCCTGACTGGTCCGAGGCCGACGAAGCATGGCTTCGCCGCGACTACGGAAAAACCCCGACGCCTGAACTGGCCCGGCAGATGGGCCGTACCCGCGCCGCCATCTTCACGCGCGCGAATATTCTGGGGCTCGTTCATGAAGGGCGCCAGCGCTGGACGCCTGATCATCTGGCCGCGCTGCGCATCGCGCATGAGCATGGCATCAGCCTCGCAGACCTTGCCGCAGCGCTCGGCCGCGAAGCGGGCGCGCTTCACAAGTATGCCGCCAAGCAGGGCCTTATCTTCGGCCGTCGCCCCCGCTGGCCACAACCTCCGACCCTCGCTGACATCCTGAATCTGCCCGAGGCAGCGAAAGGGAAGGGGGAGGGGTGAAGGCGAAGGCAAGGATTTTCCGCGCCAGCAGGAGATGCAGCATGTGCCC
>NZ_ALVC01000305.1:0-6713 GCF_000293195.2 Sphingomonas sp. LH128 | reverse complement strand
CTCGGGCTGGCGGCCGAAGTGGCCATAGGCCGCGGTCGGGCCGTAGATCGGCTTGTTGAGGCCAAGGCCGACGCGGATGCCGCGCGGGGTCAGTCCGCCCAGCTTCTCGGCCGAGACCTTGGCGATCGCGGCTTCCAGCACGGCGTCATCGACGCTGCCGGTGCCATGCGTGTCGACGTAGAGCGAGAGCGGCGCGGACACGCCGATCGCGTAGGACACCTGGATGGTGCAGCGCGTGGCGAGGCCGGCTGCGACCACGTTCTTCGCCAGATAGCGCGTCACGTAGGCGGCCGAGCGGTCCACCTTCGTCGGGTCCTTGCCCGAGAACGCACCGCCGCCGTGCGGCGAGGCACCGCCGTACGTGTCGACGATGATCTTGCGGCCGGTGAGGCCCGCGTCGCCGTCAGGGCCGCCGATCTCGAACGAACCGGTCGGGTTGATATGGAAGACCGTCTTGTCGGTGACGAAGCCCTCGGGAAGCAGCTCGGTCACGACCGTCTTCACGTAGGACTTGAGTTCGGCTTCCTGTTCGCCCTTGTCGTAGCCCGGCGCATGCTGGGTCGAGACGACGACGGCGGTGGCCTCCACCGGCACGCCGTTCTCGAAGCGCAGGGTGACCTGGCTCTTGGCGTCCGGCTCAAGGAACGGCGCGGCGCCCGAGTGGCGGTCTTCGGCCAGCTTGTGCAGGATCTTGTGGCTGTAATCGAGCGTCGCCGGCATCAGGTCGGGCGTTTCGTCGCAGGCGAAACCGAACATGATGCCCTGGTCGCCCGCGCCTTCATCCTTGTTGCCCGCCGCGTCGACGCCCTGCGCGATGTGCGCGGACTGGGCATGCAGGCGGTTGATGAACTCGAAGGTTTCCCAGTGGAAACCGTCCTGCGCATAGCCGATCTTCTTGACGACGGCGCGCACGGTCTTCTCGATTTCCTCGAGCGCGCCTTCGGCCCACTCACCATTCTCGAAGATACCCTTGCAGCGGATTTCGCCTGCGAGGACAACGAGTTGGGTGGTCGTCAACGTCTCGCACGCGACGCGCGCTTCGGAATCCTTCGACAGGAACAGATCGACGATGGCGTCGGAAATCTGGTCGGAAACCTTGTCCGGATGGCCTTCGGAGACGCTCTCGGACGTGAAGACGTAGTTGCTGCGCATGTGATCCCTTGGGATATAAAGGAAGCTTTATGTGAGTGCGCGGTCTAGACCCGACGGCGCCCGAGTGCAACCACGCAAAGCGCAACCGCCATCAGCAGTGCGGCAAGCGCGAGCGGAAGAACGTTACCGAGTTGGGCAAAGAGCGTCGGCTCATGGGCCTGCGGGATCAGCCCGTCGAGACGACCCGCCTGGTGGCGCGGCACAAAGGCTCGCACGATCCCGTCGGCATCGATCACCGCACTGATTCCCGTAGTGGTCGAGCGCAGCACCGGCAGCCCCTCCTCGATCGCGCGCAGCCTCGCCTGCGCGAGATGCTGGGGCGGTCCCCAGGCGCCGAACCAGCCGTCGTTCGAGGGGTTGAAGATGTAGTCGGGCCGGTTGGCGGGATCGACGACCTCGCCGCTGAAGACGATCTCGTAGCAGATCTGGATTCCGGCCTTGCCATAGGCGCCGAAGTCGACGGTGCGCGGCCCCGGTCCCGGCAGGAAGTCGAGTTGCCCCGCGACCAGACGGCTGAGCCCGATCGGCCCGAGCAGAGAGCGCATCGGCAGATACTCGCCAAAAGGCACGAGGTGGGCCTTGGAATACCCTGCCAGGATCGCCCCGTTTCCGTCGATTGCGGTCACCGAATTGCGCGCCGCCTTCTCCTCCTCGCCCTCCATGACGAGATCGACGGCGCCGGTCATCAGCAGTCCGTAAGGCCCGACCACACGGCCGAGGCGGCGTCGGGCGATCTCCGGATCACCGGCATACGTATAGATGCGGTAGAGATAGCTCGGATAGCCGTCGCGCAGGAAATCGCCGAGCCCGGATTCGGGCCAGAACACCGCCCGCCGGTCCCCCGGCGCGCGCGGCAGCGACAGCAACGCGAGGCGCTGGAAATTGCGTTCGAAATAGCGCGGGTCGTCGATGAACTCCTGCCGGATGTCGGGCTGGACCAGCGTGTAGCGCACAGGGCCGGGCTGCGGAGCCGGAGGGGGCGCATGCATGGCGAAACCAAGCCCGCCCGCCAGCACCGCGACGGCGATGGGCGCAAGCACCTTGCCGGAGGGCAGCCGGGCCAAGATGCCGGGCAAGCCGGACACCAGCACCAGCACGCCCGAGAGGCCATACGTCCCGATCCACGGCGCCAGAATACCAAGCCCCCGGCTCTCGAACCCACCCAGCAGCGCGATACCCAGCGGGTTCCAAGCAAAGCCGGTGAACAGCCACGCGCGAATCCACTCCGTCACGATCCAGGTTGCGGCGAAAGCGAAAGCGAACGCGGCGAAACCGCGCGAACCTTCGCGGCGGTCAGGCCGTGCCACCAGCCAGGCAGCCAGCACCGCCACCGCCGGGAACAGCGCGAGGTAGAGCGCCAGCAGAACAACGGCGATCATCCCCAGCCATGCGGGCATGTTCGCCTGATAGGTGAAGGCGGTTGCGATCCAGTTGTTGCCGAGGGTGAAGTGGCCGAGCCCGAAGCACCAGCCGAGCAGGAAGACCTGCCGCCCCGTCCTTGCCCGAACCACCAGTTCGAGCAGCCAGGCGACGCCGATCAGGGTCAGCGGCCAGAGCGCAAGGGGCTGGAAGCCGCAGGCCGCGAGAACGCCGGCGGCCATGGCCGCCAGCGCACGCGCACCCGGCCGAGGGGGCACGGCCAGGGCAAGGGTTCTAAGGAAAGGCGAAGCGTACCGGTCGGACTGCATCGCCATGGGCTTGTAAGCCCGGCCCGGCGCGACGCAAGGGACCAGTTACGGTCCCGTGCACGCGCGCCGGGAAGGAGGGTCAGCCCTCGACAGCCTCGGGAGCGGCCTCGTCACCCGCGGCAGCCTTGCGGGTGCGGCGGCGGCGCGGCTTTTCCTCGGCGGCAGGCTCGGCCTCGGGAGCCGGAGCAACGGCTTCGGCGGCGGGCTTGGGCGTGCGCTTGCGGGCCGGCTTGGCCGAGATCGCGGGCGGAAGCACTGCGGCGTCGAAGCCGGCAGGCTCTTCCTGAGCGACGGGGGCCGGAGCCTGCTCCGCCTCGCCCCGGGGCTCTTCGCCTTCGTCCCGGCGCGGGCCGCGCGGCTTGCGCTGCTTCAGGCCGCGCGAGGCGCGATTGTCGCGCACGAAAGGATTTTCGGGCGGCTCGTAAGGATTGGCCGACGCATCGCCAGCGTCCGCAACCGGCTCGGCGGCATCCTCGACGGCAGCGGCGGCGGGCTCCGGAGCACGCTGTTCATGCCGGGGCTCATACTGGCGCTGCTCGTACTGGCGCGGTTCACGCTCGGGGCGCGGGGCGCGTTCGACGGGAGCCGACGGCGCTTCGCCGTAGGGATCGTCGTACGAACCGTAATCGTCGCCGTAATCGTTCTGGCGATGATCGTCGCGGCGCGGCTGATTCGGCTGGCGAGCGTCTTCCTGACGCTGCTTCTGGTCGGCAATGACACGGAAGTAGTGATCCGCGAACTGGAGGTAGTATTCCTCCGTCACGCGGTCGCCATTGAGGTGGGCGTCGTGCGCCATCTTCCGATACTTTTCCAGAAGCTGCGGCGCATTGCCACGTGCCCTGCTGTCGATCCGGTTGGTCTGCTGGCCGCCCTGCTGGCGGTTGTTACCGCGGCCGCGCCGACGGTTGTTACCACGATTGTTGTTATTCAAGGGATGACTTTCCTCAAAACCCCGGGCTTTAAAACCCTGGCACGCTCCGGTCCCGATCAACCGGACTGCCGTACGTCACATGATCCCGACCGGCCCCCCGGCCGCCGCGATTTTCCCCATCTGCCCTGTCGGTTGCGTTGACGCCGCCGACCGCTTGCAAATGCTGGAGGCGAACCGGGTATGGGAAATCATCGTCCATCGGCCGGTTCGCGGTAATCATTAGGGATTGTAGAGGACGATTCCAAGCGGAAACTTACGCCCCAAGTACGTTTGTCCCCGAAAACGCGACGACCCGGTCGCGGCCGCCCAGATCGCGATGAACCCGGGACGACAGCCCGGCAGCCGCGCCGATCGCCGCCACGGCTTCGGCCTGTCGCCAGCCGATCTCGACCATCGCCACACCGCCTGGCGCCATGAGGCCGGGAAGCTGGGGCACGAGGACGCGGTAGTCGTCCAGCCCCTCCGGCCCCGAGAACAGCGCGCCCGCAGGCTCGAAGGCCCGGACCGAAGTGTCGAGTTCGGCCGAATCCTCGACGTAAGGCGGGTTGGTGAGGATCAGGTCGAACCGGCCGAGATCGACGGACCAGCCGGGCTTTGTCCAGTCGGCCACCAGCAACCGGGCGGCCGGAGCATGGCGATCGGCATTCGTCTGCGCCACGGCCAGCGTGTCGGCCGAGATGTCGATGGCGACGCCTTGCGCCTCCGGCCATACCGACAGCGCCGCCAGCAGCAGAGCGCCGGTCCCGGTGCCGAGATCGAGGATGCGGGCGGGAGGGCGGGCGGCCAGCGCCTCGCGGGCAGCCTCGATCAGTGTCTCGGTATCGCCGCGCGGGATCAGCGTGGCCGGGGTGACCGCGAGTTCGAGGCCGTAGAACTCGGCCGTGCCGGTGATGTAGGCCACCGGTTCATGCGCGGCACGCCGCTCGACCAGCGCGGCGAAGCCCTCGGGCGCCGGATCGCGCATGCGGCCGAGCAAAAGCTGCGAGCGGGTGACGCCCAGCGCATGGGCCATCAGCACTTCAGCGTCGAGACGGGCAGTGTCGCTGGTCTGGGCAAGGCGGAGGGCCGCGTCCCGGATGGCGTCGGCAACGGTGGCGGCTGTTGCGGTCATATGCCGAGAGGCCAGGCATGATCCTTCGACAAGCTCAGGATGAGCGGGCCCTGGGAACAAACCGGTTGCACGAAATTCCGCTCACCCTGGGCCTTGAGTTTATCGAAGGGTCGAAGGGTCCTGGCGACAGGGATTCTACCCATCCATCGCCGCCAGCCGCTTGGCCTCGTCCTCGGCGATCAGCGCATCGACCAGTTCTGCCAGGCCCGGCCCTTCGAGCACTTCGGGCAGGCGGTGCAGGGTCAGGTTGATGCGGTGATCGGTGACGCGCCCCTGCGGAAAGTTGTAGGTGCGGATGCGCTCCGAGCGGTCGCCCGAGCCGACCATGGCCTTGCGCGCCTCGGCCTCGGCGCCCTGCGCCTCGTCGCGCATCTTTTCGTAGAGGCGCGCGCGCAGGACCTGCATCGCCTTGGCCTTGTTCTTGTGCTGACTGCGCTCGTCCTGGCAGGTGACGACGATGCCCGACGGCAAGTGCGTGATGCGCACCGCCGAATCGGTGGTGTTGACGTGCTGCCCGCCCGCGCCCGAAGCGCGGTAGATGTCGATCTTGAGGTCCTTGTCCTCGATCGCCACGTCGACCTCGGTGGGTTCGGGCAGGACCGCGACGGTGGCCGCCGATGTGTGGATGCGCCCGCCCGATTCAGTCACCGGCACCCGCTGCACGCGGTGAACGCCGCTTTCGAACTTCAGCTTGGCGAAGACGCCCGAGCCGGTGACGTTGGCGACGACTTCCTTGAAGCCGCCGACATCGCTGGCATTGGCGCTGACCATCTCGACCCGCCAGCCCTGCTCGGCGGCGTATTTCTCGTACATGCGGTAGAGGTCGGCGGCGAACAGCGCGGCCTCGTCGCCGCCGGTGCCGGCGCGGATTTCCAACATCGCCGGCCGCACGTCGGCGGCATCCCGAGGGAGCATGGCGATGGCGAGGCGGCGCTCGGCCTCGGGCAGCTCTGCCTTGAGGCGTGCGGCTTCCTCGGCTGCAAGGGCGCGCATCTCGGGGTCAGGGTCTTCGAGGCCAAGCAGCGATTCGAGTTCGCCGCGCATCGAGACGACCTCGGCGGCGGCGCGCGCCACCGGTTCGAGTTCGGCGTAGTCGCGACTGGCGGCGACGAAGGCCTCCCCCTCAAGCGTACCCGAGGCAAGGCGCGCCTCCAGTTCGGCCAGACGGCCGCCGAGCTGGGCGAGGCGAATGTCGGAGATCGCCATCAGCGTGCGCCTTCCGGGGCTTCGAGAGGCTGCGCCTGACCCTTCGACAAGCTCAGGGTGAGCGGACGCAGCGTAAAACTCCAACCCCGCTCAGGCTGAGCCTGTCGAAGCCCTCCGCGAAGTTGTGGCCATGCTCCCATCACGGCTGGATGGTCACCAGCACCTGCTCCACGGCCAGCCGCGCCGGGGTGGTTTCACCCGCGCGCAAGTTGGCAGTCGGCACACCGTCCTTGACCACGAACGAGACGATCGCCTTCGCGTTCGACTTCACCGCCTTGTCGAAGCGCTTGCGCGGGCTTCCGGTGGCGATGATCTCGGCATCGATGCCCTGGTGGCGCAGCGCGGTCAGCGTCTTGAGCGCGAAGTGCAGCGCCGCATCGTCCTCGACCGCGAGCATCGCCGTCAGCGGCGCCTCGGCGGTCTGGCCCGCGTCCGCCACCAGCATCGCAAGGCGCTCGATCCCCGCTGCCCAGCCGACCGCCGGGGTCTCGGGACCGCCGAGCGCGGACATCAGGCCATCGTAGCGGCCGCCGCCCAGCACCGTGCCCTGCGCACCCAGCCGGTCGGTCACGAACTCGAAGGCGGTGTGACGGTAATAATCCAGCCCGCGCACCAGCGCCTCGGC